>CAZXWM010000160.1:0-8909 GCA_964644215.1 uncultured Phormidium sp. | reverse complement strand
AAAAATCTGAAAAAAATGTTGTTTTGGTTCACGGAATTTTTCGTCAATCGAAAGTATTTGCGAAGATGAAACAGCGGTTAGAGGCAGATGGCTACAGGGTTTATACCCCAGACTTATATCATCGTTGGGGTACCTTGAGTTTGTCAGATGTGGCAGGACAACTAGCGGAGTTTATCGAGAGCAATTTACCTCCTGAGTCCTCCTTTGATTTAGTGGGATTGAGTATGGGAGGAATTGTCAGTCGCTATTATTTACAACGGCTGGGTGGAGCGGCCCGAGTTCAACGGTTTATTAGTATCGCCTCGCCTCATTTCGGAACTTGGTTTGCCTATAGCTTTCCTCGGCGAACGGGGCTAGAAATGCGTCCAGGGAGTCGGTTTTTGCAGGATCTAAATGGGGATTTGGAGAAACTCGATCTGGAAATTACCAGTATTTGGACGTTCTGGGATTTTATCATTGTTCCGGCTCATCATTGCTGTTTGCCAGTGGGTGAGGTGGTGCAAGTGAAGGTTATTCCTCATGGTATGATGGCGTGGAGCGATCGCACGATTGAGGTCGTCCAGGAGCGATTAAATCGCCCTATTTCCGTGAATCCAACGGTGACACTCCACGACCCTAAAACGTAAGGTTTGAAATCAGCTCCCCAGGCGTTAACCATCAACGGTTCCATGTCCCTGTTGTTGTCATCCTTCGATATCTGGAAACCCCATCACCGTAGCAACTCCAGTGATGATCTCTTGGCTCAATTGCAGCATCAGGGTAGCTTACCTGAGGCCTCGCTACTGTTGCGACGACTCCCAGTAGAGACTCAGCCGGCCTCAACCCAACTGTTAGAGGCGATTTATGACTATCAGCCGCGCTGGGTGGTGTTGGTTGGGATGGCGGAGGGGCGATCGCGGCTAACCGTGGAACGCCGGGCGGTGCAGGGTTCACGCAGTTATTGCACCCCCATCAATGTCTGGGATCTTGTGGCAGGACTCCCTCATACGGACGTGAGTTATCACGCCGGCCGGTTTGTCTGTAATGCCACCTATTATCAGGTCTTGTCGGCGATCGCCACCGCCCACTTGCCCACTCAAGCCCTATTTCTCCATGTTCCCACGTCTCACGAACCGGCCTGGCCTGCGATCGTCGAGGAGGCCCAACAGGTCTTACAGCGACTGGTCTCGCGGACTCCCACAGTGTATCCCCTCGCCTCTACGGCGGTTAGCGATTTTGCCGTAGCTTCGGGTTAACAAACTCGTTTAAGCCTTCCCCCAATAGAGACAAGCCAATCACCATCAGAGTCATAGCTAACCCTGGAAACAGGGCCGTCCACCAAATCCCCGTGGGGAGAGCTTCGAGGGCTTGGCGCAGGTCATTGCCCCATTCTGGGGTGGCTTCAGGAAGTCCTAAACCGAGAAAGCCTAAGCCGCCGAGGATGGCGATCGCATCAGCTGCATTAAGAGCAAAGAGAACCGGAACCGTCTGAATGGCGTTGAAAAAGAGATATTTCGAGAGAATGCGCCAAGTCGAGGCCCCCATCGCTTGAGCGGCTTCGACATATAACTCGGTTTTAATGCTGACGGTGTGGTTGCGCACCACTCGGTAATACTGGGGAACGTAGGCAATACTCAGGGCCAAGGCCGCATTAAACAAGCCCCGGCCGACGACAAACGCCAAGGTAATGGACAACAATAACCCCGGTAGGGTGTAGATGACATCCATGACAAACAGCAAGAGCCGGTCAATTTTGCCCCCGAGATAGCCGCTGGCCAGTCCTAGGGGAACTCCCGTCAAAATACTAAGTAACGTGGCTAAAACCACCACGTTTAACGCCGCCTGGGAGCCGTAGAGGGTGCGGGAGAAGACATCGTAGCCTAGGCGAGTGGTGCCAAACCAATGCCCCCAGGAGGGGGGCTGGTGAATGGGATTATCAAGGAGTTCTCTGGGACTTTGGATCAGGCCGACTCCTTGCAAGAGGGGGGCGGTGAGGGCGATGAGGATAAAGATGCCGGTGATGACTAGCCCCACCCACATCAACCGGATTGAGAGATTGGCACGTTTGCGAGGTGCTGTGGGGTTGATGGAGGGTTTGGGGGCGCTCGTCATAACAGAAAGCGGCTAGATCTCAGAGTCGACAGGGGTGGCGTTAACCTCCTCTGTTGGCGAAGAGGCCTCGGCTGTGGGATTTCGATAGCCAAAGAAGTCAATGCGATAGTCGGTGATGCGAACCCCGGTTTCGGCTTCAATGCGTTCAATTAAGTCTGGGGGAAGTTCGACAAACACATCGAGAATTTGCTGACTATCGAGACAATTGATATGGCTATGAGGGTCACTAATGTTACCATAGAGGCGGCCGTCGGAGCGTTCGATACATTCGATAATGCCGTGACTTGACAGGGCTTCTAGGTTTTGATACACGGACGTATAGCCAATCTCTTTGCCGGCACGACTGAGTTGATCGTAGATGTCCCGGGCGCAGACGTGATCCTGAACCTCCCAGAGAAGTTCGAGGATGAGCCGACGTTGGCGACTCAATCTCATTCCCAGGGCTTGGCAGCGATCGAGGGCGTCTTGGAGAGAGCGTATGGGTTTTCGGGCGATCGCCTCATGTTTCATCAGTCTAGGTTTGGCTTGCTATCAACAGGGGGAGGCTGACGACTCTTGGCTGAGTGAATGGGAACAAGAGTCTGTCAGCGTTAAAAATCTATCTTATGGAAGGGGAATTTTGTCTCCGTCTATGATCCATTGTAACGTACCGATTTTGGGGGAGTTGTGGCCAGCCGCTACAGGACTCGCTGAAATGAAACCCAATACAGTAGGGTAGAAAGGGGTAGAAAACCATCCTACTCTACTATTTCTAAAGGCTACACTGTTCATGTCCACGACTGAGATTCAACTCGACGCCACGGCGATTCAAACCCTAGATTTAAGCCCGGCCCGGGAGGCGATCGCCCAACAGCTTGAGCGCGGTATTGCCGATGCTGAGCAGTCTCTACGGTTTCAGATTGACGTTCCTCGCGAGCCAAGTGATCCTCGGGAATTGTCAGAGATTCCCGAAATTCGTCTCTGGTTTATCCGCCTCGATGCGGCCTATCCCTGGCTTCCCCTGTTCCTCGACTGGTCGAGTGGTGAATTGGCCCGCTATGTGGCCATGTTGGTTCCCCATGAGTTTCATCGCACTGAGGGCATCCAATTCAACCCAGAAGCCCTGGAAATCTTCTTGATGAGCAAAATCTTCATTTTGGCCAGTTGGCTCGAAGAACAGGGCTGTCCGAGTCGCTCTCGCCTCAAAGCCATGTCGCAGCTTCTTGGCTATGAACTCGATGATGGTTTGTTTGACGTATTGCTGGGAAAGGGTTAGGGAACTTTTAACAAATCTTTAACAATTTCTCGATACCGACCTGACTGGTTCCTGGACGAGTCCAGCGTCCTTCGGCGGTATCACGGTCGATTTCATAAATCATGACCCCAAATTTACCGTCATAGCCCCAGTTCGTGACCAACCAGTCACCACTACGCAGGCCAATTGCTGTTAAATTGGGGGTTCCGCTGCTGGTGAGGTGATAAGTCTGCCCCCTCTGACCAATGGCAATATTGTTGGTGTAGGGGGGTTGTTTTTTAGGATAGGTTCCCGACACCTGATAGAGTCCCCCAACCTCTGGGGAGGGCGCGGATAGGGCTTGTTCAGTTCCCAACTCGGGAAACATCTGTGGGGTTGTCCATTGTCCTTCTAGGGTTCCATCACGGTTAATCCGATAGACAACGACGCGAAATGAGCTATCTAAACCCCAGCCGAGACAGAGGCGGTTATCGTGATAGAAGCCGAGGCCGGAAAAGTTAATGCGATCGCCCAACCAAAAGATTTGATACACCGAACCCGTGCGGGAGATCTGTACCGTTCCGCTATAAGGGGTTCCGGCCATAGTTTTGGCCTCGGCGATCGTCCAAGTTCCTTCAGGAGTCATAATTCAAACGGTAAGATCAGGGGAAGTGGCCACAGGGAACAGACCATCAGTAATACATCAGCAACGAGGGGAAGGTTAGAGACTTCGAGAACCTACCCCATTTTGTGTTGTGCTTGTCCGTTTACCTGTTGGCCAACTTCTAGCTAAACACCTTGTCTAAGATGGTTTGCGGGTCAATGTCCGCCATTTTACCCGTTGCTGAGACAATTCCTTGAGCGCGATCGCCGTCAGGTAGCAGTTTCTTAGCATCGGTCGGACCAAACAGAGCGTAGGTATAGGTTTGAACCGCCACAGCGAGGTGCATCGGCGCACTATCGGTACAAAGCATCAAATTGGCGGCGGCGATGGTGGCGGCCAATTTACCAATATCGGGAGGAGAGATGGTTTTTAGACTGGGAATGGCCCGGGTTAACTCCCGGATAAACAGCGCGTCATCGGGGCCACAGACGGCGACAATGGGCAGATTCGGCTGTCGCTGTTGCATTCCCTGTAACACTTTGACCCAGTTCTCAACGGGATAAATTTTATCCAATCCTTTCTGCTGGGCCAACTGACTCGCACCCCCATGCAAGAGAACATAGCCACTCTCAGCAACACCAAGCTGCTGTTGTTGCTGTTCTGACCACTCTACGTCTTCTTTAAGCAGAGTGACCTCCATCGGAGGACAGGGGGAGTTAATTCCCAAGCCACGCACCAAGTCGTGATACATTTCGGCGGCGTACTGTTCGGGTTTGAGGGGAACGGGATGAGTTAAGAAGAGATTACCCGGTTCACCATAACCGACGCGGCGGGGAATCCCCGTCAGCCAGAGCAGTAGGCCCACAGTCCAGCGACGACCAAGGGATAATACGGCATCATACTCGCGATCGCGGATAATTCCCATCAGGTTCCCCCAATCCGCTGGACCGTTGCGATCTTTGAAGTCGAAGGGAATCAGGTTCAAGGAGCCATCATGGAAATACTTGTTGGCGCGATAGGCTCCTTTGGCGCGGGGTTCAACGACGACACTCAGTTGAGAATCAGGATAGTGATGCTTGAGTTGTTCGAGGGTGGGAAAAAACAATAACTGATCACCGATTCCCCCCGGAACGAGGGTCAAAATTTCTTTCATAGCGTGTTTTCAGACTCAGCTGCGCGAAGGGCGTGACGAACGGGGCAATGTTAAACCGGCTGGGTGAGTTACGATCGCCAGGGCGATCGCCTCTGTTGCAACCAGAGTTAATGGTAGTGCGATCGCCCCAATGTCGTCTAGCCAGGGAATCACGCTTGGGGACCATCTCGGCGGGTTTTACGGGCTGGGGGAGTCTGGCTAATGGCGGAACTGCGGCTGCTCCCCCCGCCTCCTTGGGGCGAGCTAGGAGGCTTGGAGGCTTTGGCTGAAGCCGGTTTGGCGGTTTCAGTTGTCTCTGCTGTTGCGCCCTCGTTGCTATTGCTTTTAAGTAGTTGCGCCAACGTTGTCATCAATCCTTCGAGTTTTCCCTCTTGGCTAAGGCTTTCGAGTAACCCCAGGCCACTGGTGGAGAGCATCAGCTTACTAATATCCTGGGAGAGATTACCATTGCCATTATTGCCGTTGGGGAAGGCGTAAATTTTAGCATCGCCTAAAACCCCAGGCTGCGGGGCTAAGGCGTTGGCAATTTCGGGGAGGCGATTGAGTAACTCGGGGGCGATTTCCCGAATCAGATCAGCGTTGCGGTTGGCGTCACTGAGGGCGTTTTCGGCTTGGATTTTGGCTTCAATCCCTTCGGCTTCAGCTAGGGCGCGATCGCGTTCAGCCGCCGCCAAGGTGCGAATCGACTCAGCTTCCAATTCCGCCGCTTCTCGGGCGCTCTCGGCTTGGCGACGGCGGCGAAAGACATCGATTTCAATGACGTTGTTATCGGCGATGCGTTGTTTCTCGGCGGCTTCTTCAGCGGCCAAAGCTGACAGTCGTTGTTTCCGTTGCGCTCGTTCGAGTTCGATCGCCGTTTCCACCGCCGACTCAGCCTGAGCGCGCATGGCTTCGGCTTCGAGGCGTTCCTGGGTTTTCTTGGCGATGGCGATCGCGGTTTCTTGTTTAGCCAATTCCGAGAGTTCCTCAGCTTCGGAGATTTCCACCTGAGCTTTCAAGCGGTTAGCGTCAATGGTTTTCTGACGAGTAATCTCAGCCATTTCCGCTTCTTGTTTCTGCAAAGCCTGAGCCACCTTGAGTTTTTTCTGTTGTTCCTCAATCGCAATAGCCGAAAGAATTTGCTTTTCTTGCACCGCTTGAGATTTAGCAATTTCTTCTTCTTCTACGGCTTGGCGTTGCAAGATTTTACTGCGTTCTTGATTCGCCGCTTCTCGGTCTTTCGATTCCTGGATTTCTCGCGCCCGCTGCGCCCGCATCGACTCCACTTCTTGCTGTTGCTGGAGTTGCGATTCTTCCTCGTCCCGTTCAATTTCTAATCCTTCTTTCCGAGCCGCTAATTCTTGCTGCTTAATGCTGACTTGAGTTCGCAGTTGAAATTGACGGCGTTCCTGCTCGGTTTGTAGTTCAACTTCCTCTTTTTGCTTAATCGATTTCTGAATTGTCTCCGTCCGCAGCCGCACCCCTTGGGCATCAAAGAAGTTATTGGTGTCGTAAGTATCGCTTTCTTCAACTTCGGAAATAGCGATATTATTCAGGGTTAAACCTACTTTTTTCAAGTCTTGCTGAATCAAGTTCAAAACTTCATCAGCAAAGCCCAATTTATCGGAATCAATTTCAGCGAGAGTTTTGCGTTTTGCTGCCGCCCGAATCGCATCATCTGCCCGAGTTTCTAGGGCTTCTTTAATATCCGCCGGAGAGATATTTCCATCCCGAGACAGACGAGCGGCGGCGGTTTTGACATCCTGTTCATCGTGGTTGACGCAAACATAGAACGTCACCCGCATATTAGCCCGTAAATAGTCTTGGGTGCGAACGGCGAGGTTTCCGGTACGTTCAACGTTGATGGTAATCTCCCGCATCGGAACCCGCGTCAATTCATGGAAGCCGGGGAGAACGATACAGCCTCCATAGAGAATGACGGAGTTTTTCTTAGCCAAAAAGCCCCCAGTTCGCACAAAGGCTTCGTTATTGGGGGTAATTTGATAGACGCGGGTGTAAGCCCAAAATCCTAATAAAATGAGAACGATAATCCCCACAATACCGGCGGCGGTTCCTCCGAGAATAATTGACCCGGTTTGACTATAAATAACGGGGAGTTCCGCCTCTTCCCGAACCTCTTGGCGGATTTCTTGATACTCATTCTCGTTCCTGAGGTCGGCGATAATCACCGGCGGGGTTTCCGAGTTGTCGGGATTGGCGGCGGTGGGAGGTTGGGGAACGGGTGGAGGAACGGCGGCGGATTTGAGAGGCGAGGTGGGTTGAGGAGGATTCACCTCGACGGTGGTGGTGGCTGAGGTGGGGGTGGAGAGGTGTTGGAGAAGGGTTAACCAATACAGCATAATTGTATATCTCGTTAAAGTCTCGTTAAGGGGTATTTGTAGAACCGAGCCAGCGATCGCAGTCGATGGAGTTATGGACGATCGCCAGATAGTAGTCGGGACAATGTTCGACAATCAGAACCGTATCTCCCCGCTGGGGGACAATCTCAGCCTCGTCGGGAATCACCCCATTGACGGTGACGAGGTTTTTAGCCGGATCTACCACATCGACTTGGCCCACTTTACGATCCTGTTGGCGGGGAAGTTGTCGGGAATTGACGGTTCCGAGACATCCTACTAGGCGATCGCTGCTGGAGTCTTCACTAAAACTGGCGAAAAATAGGCGGCCCAGAGGCCGGGCGATCGCCCCCCCGAGAAAGACACTCACCCCTCCGCTGACGAGGAAAACGCCGATATCTAAGGGAGTTCCTGGAACACCTAGGGCCACTGTTGTCACCCAGCCAAACAGGCCCCAGAGACTTAAGTCCGCCGCCAAGAGCAGCATTAGGGGAACCTGGCCAATCCCCAACCAGCCTAAAATGGGGATATCAAAGCCATCGCCGTCGAGGTCATCTTCACCACCGATGGAGATGGAGACGACAAACAGGACGATTCCTGCGATGAGAAAGATCCAATAGGGGAGATTCGCGAGATCAAACATCCTGTTACTCAAAAGGCTCTCCCACAGAATAACCGCCCTACAATGGAAATGTGGGTATAAGCTAACAAAATTTAGGATATGCAGCTCAAACGACTGGGCCATGTGGCCATTTGCGTGCAAGATATTGCCAAGGCGGCCGCCTTTTATGAAAATCTGGGGATGACCCTGGTTTGGAAGGATACGGACTGGGCCTATCTCAAGGCGGGAGAGGACGGTTTGGCCCTGCTGAGTCCCAATTATGACCAGGCGGGTCCTCATTTTGGCTTTATCTTCGGCGATCGCCGCGAAATGGAGTCGGCCTACAGTCAGTTAAAGGCCGATGGGGTTCATGTCAGTGAGGTTCACGAACACCGCGATGGAACCGCCTCGTTTTATGGTCGTGATCTCGATGGGAACTGGTTTGAGTATCTCTATGAACCCCCCGTAGAAACTGCATAGTTGTTCGTGAAGTGGGGGTTAGGGACAAAAAACCCCGGTTGTGGGAAACCGGGGTCTTTTGGGGGTATGTCTAATCGGCGTAACGGGCATGATATCTGCATTGTGGCTAGTCAACAACACGCAGCATACCCCGCTTGAGTTCTTCAAAAACTTTGTTAATGATTGTTTCTTCTTCACGACTGAGGGCAGATTTGGAGAGCAGACTCCTCATGAAGATAGACTGATCGGCTCGGGTAATCTGATGAGATTCAAAAATGCGGCTGGCAATTTCCTGAACATTGGAATCTCGATGTTGCACCTGTGTAGCAGTCATACGCTAATCTCTCTACCCAATTTTGTTCGATTTCTTTCATCTTAACAAGAACTTTAATTTGGCGATGCGATCGCGCTTACTTATTTCTTGTGACGGCGATCGCATGGGGTTTGAGTTT
>CAZXWM010000159.1:0-8938 GCA_964644215.1 uncultured Phormidium sp. | reverse complement strand
GCAAGAGGCAGTAGGGGCGTACCTTTATGGTCGCCCTCTCCCGGCAAAGGGCAAGAGGCAGGTTTTTCCCTATTCCCTGTTGCGAAGTTCCCTGTTGCGAAGTTCCCTTTTCCCTAAAAAACCGGCCATCCCCGGAGCCAACTTGCCCCCAGAATAGCCGAAATAACGAACCGGATGACGAATACTTCTAAGCCTGACGAGAGTAGTACTCAATCACCAGTAGTTCGTTGATTTGTAGCGCAATCCATTCCCGCTCAACCACGCCATTCACCTGGCCTTCGAGCTTGTCTTTATCCAAGACCAAGTGAGAGGGGATGTTAGCCAGTCCGGGAGAGTCGAGATTAGCCTTAACCATCTCGCGCGATTTTTCCGTATTTCTCACGGTAACGATGTCGCCAGGGCGGCAATTGTAACTGGCAATGTTGACGCGGCGACCATTAACACAAATGTGTCCATGATTGACCAACTGACGGGCAGCCGGAATGGTCGGGGCCATCCCTAAACGAAAGACCGTATTATCTAGGCGCATCTCAAGCAGTTGCAACAGCACCTGTCCGGTTGAACCGGGGAGACGACGCGCTTTTTTCACATAACGGAGTAATTGTTTTTCCGTGACGCCGTAGTTGAAGCGGAGTTTCTGCTTTTCTTCAAGCCGAACAGCGTATTCAGAGCGTTTGCGTCGTCCCTGACCATGTTGACCGGGCGGATAACTCCGCTTGGGATCTTTGCGGGTTAGGCCGGGTAAGGTTCCCAGACGGCGAACTACTCTCAGACGAGGTCCTCGATATCGTGACATACAGCTTAACTTTTGGATTCCTTTGATGGTGTGCTGGCAAACAAAATTTCACCCAAGCATCCCATTATAGAGCCTAACAGAGCAGAGATTCAAAACTCCTGGGGGCAATTTCTGGGAATTGGCAAGAGGTGGAGCTGCCGATCGCCCATCAATTCCAGTACCCTAGCCATTAGTCCATGTATTGTTTTTATTGGAGACAGGATTCATGAACCCAATTGCCAAGGGTCTCCTTGCCAGTGTTAGTCTAAGTACCCTGTTGGGGGCGATCGCCGCTCCTGTGGTTGCCTCGCCGTTTTATCCCAGTCGCTATCGAGGGGGAACGCTCGAAGACTATGAAACCTGTACCTCCGAACTCCTCAATCTCGAATTAGGGGAGTCACTTGCGTCGTTGGCCTGCGGAACGGCCTATCGACCGCGCAATTTAGCCAATTGTGTCTCCGAGATTGCGATCGCCACGGATATTACAGCCAGCACCGCCCTAGAAACCTGTCGTCAGGTGCGTCGTCCGTTAGATCTGGCCACTTGCACCGTCGGCATTGCCCAAACCAGCGATGGAGGAAACCTACCGAACATTCTCGACAGTTGCCGTCGTAGCCTACTTCCTGAACGTTATGCCAACTGTGTTCTGGGTATCACCAATATGTCTGATGTCACCCCGGTTGCAGCCATGAGCGACTGTCTCGATGCAACCGATCGCATCCGAGACACCTATCCGACCTTTATCCCGAGTCGCTAACAACCACCCGACACCGTTCGCTGACTCCAATTTACCTATAAATAATCCCCCGGCGCCTGGCGCCGGGGGATTTCGGTTGAAGCAACTTCAAGGGGTTATCGTAGTTCCGTATTTACTTCATTTACAGCACGCCGTTTCAACTCTACGGATTCCGAACGCGGCAGAAGCTCAAAAATCTCGCGAAAGACTGAATCGAGGGCTTCAAAGGCAACTTGTCCCGACTCATTCAAGCGAACCGTTCCCGACTGGTCAAAGATGACCGACTGAGGGACTTGACCACTGTAGTAGTAGCCTGCTTCGGTCTCCGTATAGGGTTGATTCGGTAGCACACTATCGGCATTGACCGGTACGATGGTCGCGACGCGGCCATAGTAGGACTGAAGTTCGGAAACCGTTGTCGAGAACTGTTTACAATCGCGGCTGTCATCGAGATAAAACACCAATAGGGTGGGACGATGAGCCGTCAAGGCTTGAGGGAGGGTGCTACTGGGGGGGACAATGGAGCCGTTGCCCGCATAGAGGGCAAAAATGTTGCCATCATATTTATCATCGTCTAGGGCCGCCCAGACGGGGGACAGACAAGCGACCCAGAGGGCGATCGCCAAACCGAGAATCGCAATCCGGCGTTGCCAGTTTCGAGAAAAGAGAGTCATATCCTCTGTCAATGTGAGAGTGGAGAGTCGTGGTTGTTGGTGAACTCTCGATCTAGGGTATCAGCTTAGCCGGCTCGCCAACGACTCAATGTTTTTGTTCGCCCCGAAGAAGACCTCTTCCCTGAGTATTTGCAGGCGAGAGTTTGTCTTGGGGTTTGTCAATCTGTGTATGCTATTGTGAACGGTAGAAAGGCTAGATCGAGCCCTGCCAGTTTTTGAACTTAACGTTAAATCCGCTCTACAGGAGCAAAAACTCTCCGAACTATGGTAAAACGTTCAAAAAGTCTTTGTCGCCTCAAATCCTGGCTCGTTGCTGGGACTGCGAGTGCGATCGAGATGACAAGACAGCCCTCAATCTCCTGAAGGCTGTTTTGAGTACGGTCAGACATACCGAAACTTCGGGTACTTCACCTGAAAACGCTTCTGGAGATTTGTCTGCTGCGGGGGGTTGGCGATCGCCAGCACCAGTCTGACAAGTCATTGAAGGAAGAATCCCGCTGTCTTTGGGCGCGGGAATGTCAGTTGTCACAGATTCTGGAGAACGATCGGGCATGACCCAAATCATTGTAGGTGAAAACGAAGGTATCGAATCCGCACTGCGTCGCTTCCGCCGAGGTGTTTCGAGAGCGGGAATTTTCTTAGATCTCAAGAAAAACCGTCATTTTGAAACTCCTATTGAAAAGCGCAAACGTAAGGCTGAAGCGTTACGCAAACAACGTCGCCGCCGTTACCGTCGCCGCTCATCTTAGGGGGAAGTCTCGCCGTTAGCGCTGGCTCCTGAGTCGGAGTCTCTGACTTGGGCCGAGAACTCGATACATTGCTCCAGCTTTGATGGTCTGTCTGTCAAACTGGGGCTTTTTTATGGGAGAAGGCAAGAGTTCATGTGGCAAAAGACAGGGTAGGGCCGAACCGTGGTCGCCCGTTTCGGGCAAGAGGGACTAGAAAAATGTCGTCCCCCTTGGTGGTCGCCCTGGAACAGTGTTAGTCGTGTAAGCTAATGCTGTCAGGGTTAATTTCTGAGGCAGGACGGGGGCGAGAAAAGAGATAGCCTTGGCCAAAGTTACAGCCGAGATGTCGTAATATATTTTGCTGCTCAACCGTTTCAATCCCTTCGGCGATGGTTTCAATATGCGTGGCTCGGGCTAAATTGAGAATTGCTGGAACCAACCCTTTGCCATCGGGGGAGTCACTCATGCTTTCAATAAAGGCTCGGTCAATTTTAAGCGTGTCAACGGGAAACGTTTGTAGATAACTTAACGATGAATACCCTGTCCCAAAGTCATCGATACTAATTTGAATTTCTCGGGATTTAAGCTGTTGCAGGATAAAGAGGGTGGATTGGGAATTTTCCATGAGTGCCGTTTCGGTGATTTCTAATTTGAGAAACTTAGGTTCAATTCCCGTCGTTGCTAAGACTCGATCGACTTGATCTAGGAAGTCCGGCTGAGCAAATTGACGTACTGACAAATTCACACTCATCAGCAGAGGAAGACGCCACTCCTGATGCCAGCGTTTGAGTTGCTGACAGGCTTCTTCTAAGACCCATTCACCAATTTGATCGATGAGTCCGGTTTCTTCAATACTGGGGATAAACTCAGAAGGAGAAACCCAACCGCGTTGAGGATGATGCCAACGGAGTAGGGCTTCAAAGCCAAAGATAGCACCGGTTTGTAGATTAAGAATTGGTTGATAGTACACTTGAAACTCGTTGCGATCGCAGGCGTAACGCAAGTCATTTTCCAGAGCCAGCCGTTCTAAGGCTTCTTCATGTAAAATGGGGTCAAATAAGTGGTAGCGATTGCCGCCAAGTGCTTTAGCTCGATACATGGCAGCATCGGCATTGCGTAACAGTTCTTCGGGGGAGGTGTTGTTAACGGCAAAGGCAACGCCAATACTGGTATTAACAAATACTTCATGGCGAGAGAGTTGGTGGGGTTCTGATAAAAACTTTAACAGATCCTGGACTATACTAATGACATCTGATGGGTTATCTTGATAGACTAACGCCACAAATTCATCGCCCCCCCAACGAGCCATAATCACATCATCTTCCAAGCTATCGCGAAGTCGGCGAGCCAGAGATTTAATCAGTTCATCCCCGACGGCGTGTCCTAAGGAATCATTGACGACTTTAAAGCGATCGCAGTCAATAAATAAAACCGCTATATCTAAGCCAGTCTTATTTTCTTCTAGGGATTCAGTCAGTTTAATTTCAAACTGTGCCCGATTGGGTAAGTTGGTGAGGCGATCGTGAAAAGCTAAATACTTAAGACGTTTTTGAATGCGCTCCCGCTGGCTAATCTCCTCAAGTAACTGACGATTCGCTGATTCTAACTGTGCGGTTCGCTCTTGCAGTTGACGGGTGCGTTCATCGACACGCTGCTCTAAATGGGCGTTCAGTTGACGAATTTCTTGTTCCCCGGATTTAATCCGTAACTGATGATGAACTCGCGCTAAAACCTCCTCAATTTGAAAGGGTTTAGCGATGTAATCTGCCCCGCCAACCGTAAAGGCTTTAACCTTATCAAAAACATCACTAAGCGCACTGAGAAAAACCACCGGGATCTCGCGAGTTCGTGGATTCCCTTTGAGGCGATCGCACAGGGCATAGCCGTCCATATCCGGCATCATAATATCGAGCAAAATCAAATCCGGTGCCAAGGTTTCCACTGCCGTTAAGGCCATTGAGCCACTAATCGCCTTACGGACTCGGTAGCCCCGTCGAGACAACATATTGGACAACAACCGCAAGTTTTCGGGAGTATCATCAACGATGAGAATATCCGCTTGTTCGAGGTCTTTAGGTGTATCTTTCATCAGGGTCGCTATTGACATTACAGCTCTGGGAAGGGCATTAAAAGAGTGTCTGACAGCTCGCTACGGCTGTTGAGCGCAGGGCATCAACTCCAAGATGCGATCGAAGCGAAAATCTTGCGCCCAAGTTTTAACGAGATCACAACAACCCGAGTCGCTGCCATCGAGAGACGTTAACAGCTCCAAAATCTGATCATCACTACCTTCTAACGCCGCCTGGTGAAGCTGCTCAATCGCCGATTTAGGTAACTCAGCCATCCATTGTTGAATCTGTTCGGAACTGGGGCGGATTGAGGAGTCAGGCTTGGCAAATTGCGGTTGAGCCTCTCGCGTCTGAAAGATCCCGAATTGTTCTGGCTCCGTTGACGGCTCGATATCTCCCTCATACTCATAGTCCACTCCAAGATATCGCTGCATCTTCGCTAAAATCTCTACCTCGCGAAAGGGTTTGCGGGTAAAATCATCGCAGCCTGAGGCCAAAATTGCCGATCGCTCTTCTTCAAAGGCACTGGCCGTCAGAGCAATGATAATCGTGTGTTGGCATTCAGGAAGGGCCTTAATTTGCCGGGTCGCCTCATAGCCGTTGAGTTCTGGCATCCTCATATCCATCCAGATTAAATCCGGTTGCCATTGCGGCGCGATCTCTACCGCTTGGCGACCGTTATTCACTGCCCGAACCTTAAAGCCGATGGTTTTGAGAAACTCAACCAGTAGCAGTTGGTTCGTGGGTTCGTCTTCAACCACTAGAATACGATACTCTCGTTGCCCAGGAGTTAAGTGTTTAACTTGACCGGGAAGTTGTGATTGTCGCTGGATTTCACTGACGGAACCGAGGTCAACGGGAATCTCAAAACTAAAACAGGAGCCAATGCCGACGGCACTCTGAACCTGAATTTCGCCTCCCATTAAGCGAATAAACTGTTGGGAGATGGACAGTCCCAGGCCTGTTCCTCCCCGAGATTCTAGGCCCGACTTGGTTTGGGTAAAGGGTTGAAAGAGTCGGTCAATGGCTTCAGCTTCAATACCCGAACCGGTGTCTTCGACCCTAAAACGCAGCTGCGATCGCCCCACTCCAGCTTCTAAGGGCGTTGGGGGGTCTGAGTTGGCTGCTGAGTTCGGGTCTGAGTGTATTTCTCTGTCGACTGGGGTAACGCTCAAGCGAACAGATCCTTGTTCAGTAAACTTGAGGGCATTCCCCAGCAAATTGAGTAGAACTTGTCGTAACTTGCGCTCATCCCCTTGAATATAGCGAGGGACATCGGGGGGGATCTCAAAGAACAGATCGAGATTTTGGCGTTGTGCTTTGAGTTTAAGGAGGCGGTAGAGGTTATCGAGCAGGCCATAAAAGTCGAGGTGATCACAGGTTAACGTGATCTGTGCGGCCTCAATTTTAGACATCTCCAAGACTTCATTGACCAGTCCGAGAAGATGCTCGCCACTCGACAAGATAGTTTTGAGGTATTGACGTTGCTCTGTATCCGAGAGGCCCGGACGTTGCAAGAGTTGTGAGAAGCCGAGAATCGCATTGAGCGGGGTGCGCAGTTCATGACTCATGTTGGCCAAAAATTCACTTTTGGCTCGGTTGGCACTATCGGCGGCTTCCTTGGCCTGTTGGAGTTCTAAGGCTTGTTGACGGGTGCGGGCCAGCAGTTCAGCCTGTTGAACGGCAACCCCTAACTGGTTACTAATTTGCAGGGCAATTTTGATATCGCCTTGACTCCAATGGCGCGGTTCTCCGTTTTGGTAGATGGCCAGGAGTCCCCAGAGCAATTTGCCACAGAAAATCGGCACAATGATATAGGCCCGAGCTTGGAGTTGCTTGAGTAGGTCGAGATAACAGTCATCAAAACCGGCTTCATAGATGTCCGTGACGGCTTGGTGGGTTTTGCCATCTCGGTAGGGATTGCCCAAGTTTTCTTGCAGATAGGTATCTTGAACGAGGTTATCGTTGCTTTCGAGTTCGGTGACGCTACAGTTGAGGCGTTGAACGGCGACACGGGTTAGGTTGGGGTCTTGGTTGGCGGTTTCAATGAGAGGTTCCCAGGGGGGATTCACCGATTCAGCGACGTAGGTTCCACTCCAATTGGGGAAGAAGCGGTAGACGAGAACCCGATCGCAATTCAACACATCCCGCAGTTCGTGGGTGGTGGCGTTGAAGATATCTTCGAGATCGAGGGTTTGCCGCATTCGGGCGATCGCTCGGGCGATCGCTCGTTCTCGGGCGGCCCCTTGCCGCAGGGCGGCTTCGGCTCGTTTGCGATCGTGGATGTTGGTATGGGAGCCGGCCATACGGACGGGTTCTCCCTGGTCATTCCAAAGTGCTTGGCCACGAGCGAGAACCCATTTATAGGTTCCTTGTTTGCAACGCATCCGAAATTCTTGGGAATAAATGCGGCTTTTGCGATTGAGATGGTCGAGGATAGCTTGTTTGACACCGTCTTTTTCGTCGGGATGCACCAGTTGTAGAAAGATATCGGGGTCGTTGGGGATTTCCTCGTCACGATAGCCGAGGATATTTTTCCAACTGGTGGAATAGAAGATGCGATCGCCTTTAATATCCCAATCCCAAATCCCCTCGTTACTGCCCTGAATCGCCAGTTGCCAGCGTTCTTCGCTTTCTCGCAAGGCAGCTTCGGCGCTAATGCGATCCTGAATTTCTTTTTCGAGGCTGATGTTGGCATCAATCAGTTCGTTGGTGCGATCGCGCAGCCGTTGGGTGGCATTACAGATGCTTTCTTCGAGGGTATCGTAGGCCTGAAGCCGAGCTTCTTCTGCTCGTTGACGCAAGAGTTCGGCGGCGGCTCGGATGGCAAAGAGTTGGATGATTGCCAGGGTCGTTTCAGGGTCGTCTAGCTCGGTATCATGATGGATACAGAGGACACCAATGACATTGTTTTGCCGGTCTAGGAGGGGACTTCCTAAATAGCAGTAGGCATGAATCGCCGCCATGGCGGTGGCTTGGGGAAATTTCTTCTGAACGTCTTGAGCCACCCATTGAGGCTGTCGTTGCTCTAGTACGGGTTCGCAGGGGCTACCACTGATGGGATAGTCGATGTTTTCCTGTAAGGCACCGTCTCGCCATAAGGCTAAAGTGGTGAGAGATTCGGGGCGATCGGGGACGTATTCAGCGACCGTGACTTGCCGAACTTCGAGGGTGTCGGCTAAATGTTGCACGAGGGCGGTGAAAAATTCTTGTCCGGTGACGGCTCCGGTTCCCGCCAGGATATAGTGCAGTTGGGCTTCGACTTTCTGACGTTGACTAATTTCTCGCCGCAGTTGCTGGTTGAGATCTTCGAGTTCTTCGGGGTTACGCAAGCTGAGGGCTTTGGGGACGAAGGACATGAGACTCAGGGCAGTCAACAGAGAAACTAGGGCTGTGATGGCTTTGATGCTGCCTGATAGCCAATAACTGGGATGCCAGAGGGTCCAAATTTCGAGCAAATGGGAGGTTCCGCAGGCGAGGATGAAGGCGCTAAAGAGCCAAAGGATACCGCGAAAGGGTAAATCCTCTCGTTGGCGGCTGAAGTAAATGAGGATGAGGGGAATCGAATAGTAACTGAGGACAATTAGGCCATCACTGATGGCGTGTAGTCTGACGAGAGACGGTTCCCAAAGGTAACAGTGACCGTGAGGGATGTAGGCGAGGAACATAGACCATGGGGCGATCGCAGACCACATACAAAACTCTACCTGGCAGCTAAGGTTGACCTCAAAAGGCTTACTCTTGATGTTAACGAAGTTTGCGTGATGTTAACGAAGTTTACGCTGTTCTGGCTTGAGATGGGTTCAGTGGTCTCGGCTTTTTAGGCTAATTGTAGGGGCGAAAATTTTTTCGCCTGTAAGCTAAAAGCGCCGACTCCTAAACAGGAGTCGGCGCTTTAGAGTATGGAGCTAAGCGGATTCGAACCGCTGACCCCCTCAATGCCATTGAGGTGCTCT
>CAZXWM010000158.1:0-9025 GCA_964644215.1 uncultured Phormidium sp. | reverse complement strand
AGTCACTGAGAAGCCCGCGCTCTATACGTTAGTATGAGCGTCGGGAGTATGTCACGATATACCCAACTCCATGACGCAACAGGATTTACATGAACTGGCTCGTAAGGGCGATTCCAAGGCGATTTCAGCCCTGTTAAATCAGCAACTGAAATCCTGGGGGGTGCGCTCAAAAGTGGTCACGAAGCAGCGTTGTCTGCATGTGATTTTAGAGGCGGATGATAACGTACCCGATCGCCCGAGTTGTTTGGAGACGATACGGGTGAAGGTGGTCAATTGGGAGGTCGAAGGAGTAGATCGAGTTCGTGTTTATGGTCGCAAAACTGGCAGTTCGGCGGCGGCTTGGCAACAAGAGTTCGCAGTAGCGGTAGGAGGCTATTCTAATCTACTCTTTTCTCAATCTCAGGGTGCGACAGGTTCTCCAGAGCATGAGGAGGGTTCGGCGGCTAAATCACCCTCCTCAAGGTCTCATGGCCCGTCTCAGATGGGACCCGTCTTGAAGGGGATTCTCTTAATTGTGGTGGTTCTGCTTGCGGTTGGTGCGTATTTTCTCTTGCAACAATCTCAATCGGATGAGTCGGACATTGATCTCCTGGAGAGTCAAGAATTTCAAATAAACCTTATTAGACAATAGTTCGTTTCTTATAAACATCTAGATGATGCTGTAAGGTATAACCAATGACTTCTCCTAAACGAACTGGTACAGCATTGCCGATTAAACGACCAAGTGTATTAAAGGATACTTTGGTCTCAGAACCAACAAATCGATAGTTTTCTGGGAAGGTTTGCAGTAAAGCTGCCTCTCTCAGAGAGATTGCACGATTTTGCGCTGGATGTCCAAAACGGCCATTGCCATAGCCAAAACATTGTGTGGTTATTGTTGGTGCAGGAGCATCCCACTCCATACGACCATAAACACTTGGATAGGTTTTTCCAGACATTTTAGTATGACACTCAGCCAGTAGTTCTGATGGCCAGTCCCGCCATGTTCCGCCTGGTTTCGAGGCACGAATCCGACGCAAGTTCAGCTCACTTAAAGATGAAGCCTTGTGTAGTAGATCGTTGGCATCACAGCTACCTGCTGCAATAGGAGGAAGGTTCCCAATATATTCTCGAACAGTGGCTGGTTTAGTTACAGGTAAAACTTCAGGCGGCAGTAATTTTATTTCATCGAGCAAAGACGCTACCAAAACTAATCTTTTTCGTGTTTGAGGTACACCATATTTTGAGCATTCTACAATGTCATGCCAGATATAATAATTGTCAGATTTTAGCTGCCTTAAAAATTTATTAAACACTTCATGACTCATAAGTTGTGGTACATTTTCCATTGTAACAAGTTCCGGTTTTACCTCATGAACTAGGCGAGAAAATTCACTAACCAAGCCCCATTTCGTATCATCCTTTTGTTGGCTTTTACGTGAATAAGTTGAAAATGGTTGACAGGGAGCGCAGCCAGCTAAAAGTTTAAGCTCTGACTTCTTAAATAAATACAATAGTTCTTGTGATGATATTTCTTGGATATCTTTATTAAGAAAAACAGCTTCATTATTTGTTTGGTAAGGATATTTACACTCCGGGTCAATATCAATTCCAAACGTTATACTAATTCCTGTTTTTTCTAGACCGCATGTCAAGCCTCCAGCACCGCAAAATAAATCGACTCCTGTTAGCTTATAGGAATCCACAGTTTTTTGCCTGTTATTCTTGTTCAGTTTACAATTGATAAGCATTGACCAACTTCTTTTTTTGTACTGATTTGATTAAATATAAAGCTATATTATTTTGGTTGAGTGAATCAAGCATCTTAAAACTGCTTGATCATACGATTTAATTTATCATTAAGAAGTTATCGTTGTTTATAAAATCCTCAAAAGATATAACGACCTGCAAAAGATATTTGGAAATTTTATTGGTTAATTCTCGAAGATCACTTACTGATGTACCTTCGCTACATTGCACAAATGATATCTTACCATGAGCCAGGTCGTTTCGAAGCTTTCTGATTAAAACCAAGGCACCCATATCATCTCTTATGGGAACTTTTATAGACATCTGGGTCTCTTCGTCTATATTTAGAGTAACACCTAGACGTTGACCAAGTTTGTATATATTTTTATCATCCCAGTTCCCACCTGCTTTATTTTTGATCAAATCAAACTTAGATGCTGATATTGATGCAGAAGATGATGTCAAATTATAAAGCTCTGTAGCATATTTAAATCTATTTGTATAAGTTAAGTCTTTGTCTGTTTGTGCAACTATTCGAATCCACTCTTTACGTAAGGCTTCAGATAACTGATTGGGTTTGATGTTTTGATTTTCGATTGCTCTAGATAAAGCACCTAGACATTGTACTACTGTTGATTCTACTAAACTGTAGAGTTGAAGATAAACACTGGAATGTAGTATTGTTTGATGATTAGGGTTAATTCTTAAGTTGCTGTTATTCTGTCCAATAAAGCCTGACTGAATGTGACTATTAACAGAGTCTAAGAAATCTAGATATATTTCTATTTCATGTAAACGCTCCTGAAAGTCTTGCTTTAAGTCAAACATCTTTAAACTCCTAAAAGCTTATCACGGACAAAATTGATTCGCCTTCTTAAACGTCCTATTGCATTAGCTCCGTCGGCACCTGTTATTTTTTTGAATTCTTGGCCATCCAACCATGATGTAACATTAATATCCTCGTTTTTAATTTCAGGGTTTTGTTTTAATGCCAAAAAACTACCAATTGAAATTGCCTCAAAGCGGGCTTTCGGGGTTGCTCGTCCCCTACGAGTTTTACGAAAACCATAAGGAAAAACTCGCTTAATAAATTCCATTGTCTCAAAAAAACGCTCACGATATAGTTTTTTTTGTTGTTTATCTTCTTCAAACTTGATATTCATCTTTTTGGTGTAATCGAACAAAAAAGGAGACACCTTATCTTTATACTCATCCAAACCATCACCATAGGCAAAAAAACGTGTAACAAGTTCTTCTCTTTGACGTTCATTAATCTCTTTTTTGGATAGAGGAGCAAGAGCTTTAAAAGTTTCTTCTTCGGCCAATTCTCTAACTAACTCTTGGAACAATCCATGTAATGCTCCTCGTCTTAGCTCTGCTGGCCTAGCAACCTTACTGCCTGTATTGATGCGCTCAAACAGCTCAAATCTTGAGGCTTCATCTGTGTGTTCATTTAAAACGATTCCTCGGATTGATTTATTCTTGAATTTCCTCTGTCGAGATTCTGATAATTGTTTGAATCCAAGGTTGCTGAGTAATGATAAAACTTGTAAATCACCTAATTTGAAGTCATCATAAATAAACTCTTTAATAGTTCTTAGTCTTTGAGAACCATCGACAATCTCTAACTTTCCTGTTTCGGGACTTTCCCAAAAAAATAAAAATGGAATGGGTAGTCCCATAAATATAGATTCAACAAACCTGGACTTTCTTTCATTTTCCCAGGTGTACTCACGCTGGTACTCTGGGACTTCAAAATCTCCATTCTGCAATTTCAAAGCTAATATCTCAATGGTGTACTCGGTTATATAAAACTCAATTCGTTTGGCTTGTTCATTTATTTGCTCTTCTACAGATTGTAGATAATCTAGTGTTGGAAAATTTTCATTAGCTTTAGTCATGATTTTTAGGTTGTTTTGAGTTTTTTAAAAATAGGTAGAAGCCGTTGACTTGACGCAGACCACAGAGGTATTGTAGCAGTGCAGAGGGTACAAAGGGAAGCCCCCTGCTCAAACAATTTGAGCTGGCTTGTCAGCTATTCCTGGCTGTGACACGTAGAAGTTCTCCTGTTATATCCTGACATCCTGTTAGGAGACCTCCGGCGGCTAGGGTAGAGCTTAGGTGGTTTAAGGCATCCTCGGTGATGCGTTCGCCGGGAATGAGAATAGGAATCCCTGGGGGATAGGGGCAAATGAGTTCTCCGGAAATGCGTCCGAGGGCTAGGTGGCGAGGGAGAGTTTCTTTTGGAGCAAAATGGGCTTGACGGGGGCTAATTATTGCTGGAGGTATCGGTGATAAATCTCTGGCTGAGAGAGGGCTGGGAATTGGCGCTGATTGGGCCAGTTGGCCGATCGCCTTGAGGAGGCGATCGCCGTCGGGAGGGCGATCGCCTATGGTGAGGGCAAAGGTGAGATGATGGAGTTGCGGAAGTTCGCAAATTACGCCAAAGTGTTGGCTGAGTTGCTCATCAGCCTCATAGCCAGTGAGTCGGCCGATACGCAGCGTGAGACGACTCGGATCGTCGGCGTGGGGAGATAGGCCGACGCTGGGGAGTTGGCGCAGATGCGATCGCAGTCGTTGGGCCATCAAGAAACAGTCTTGTAACTGCTGATAGCCGTCGCTGGCGATTTGTTGGCGGGCCATATCCAAACTTGCCAAAATCAGGGAGTTGGGACTGGTAGACTGAACCAGGGGTAAGGCGGCCGAGATGCGATCGCCCGAGATGCGATCGCCGTGGTAATGTAACATCGCCCCCTGGGATAACGCCGTCAAACTCTTATGAGTTGATTGAATTACGAGATCGGCTTCTCCCTGTAAAGCTGACGCAGGAAATTGAGGATGAAATCCCAAATGAGCGCCATGGGCTTCATCAACGATGAGGGGAATCCCATGACGATGACAACAGGCGGCGAGTTGACCAATATCGCTAGAAATGCCGTGATAGGTAGGAGAAACCACTAAAACGGCTTTAATATCAGAATTTTGCTTTAAGGCGGCTTCTACTGCCTCTGGAGTCACCCTCAGCACCATATCCCATTGGGGGTCGTATTCAGGTTGAATAAAGACGGGTTCAACGGCGGCTAGAATGAGGCCGGCGATCGCACATTGATGGCTATTTCGGGCCAGCAGTAACTTATCCCCTGGATTGCAGGTGGCGAGAATCGCCGCTATCACGCCAGCGGTGGAACCATTGGTTAAAAACCAGGTTTGCTTAGCCCCAAACGCCGCCGCTGCTAACTCTTGAGCGGCTTTAATCGCCCCTTGAGGTTGAAAAAGGTTATCGAGTTGAGGAAGTTCAGGTAAATCTCCTTGAAACATCTCAAGTCCCAACCACTTTTTGAGAGGATCAGCAATTCCCTGTCCCCGTTTATGTCCCGGAAAGTAAAAGGGAGTTTGAGAGGAGTTTGCTTCAGCTTTAAGAGCGTCTAAAAATGGGGTTTTAGACTGTAACATTTGTCAAGCATTGTGAGATGAGTTTAGTGATTTTTGCCGGAAGAAGAGGGCGACCACCAGGGTACGCCCCTACGTCTTTCCCCTCTTGGGGAGGGGCTGGGGTGGGTTATGCCTCTTGCCTCTTGCCTCTTGCCTCTTGCCTTCTATTCCCTGTTCCCTGTTCCCTGTTCCCTATTCAACCAAACAAACGTTTCCAGAGTCGAATTACCCAAGTTTCAAGCTTTAACAAGAGATTATCGAGCCAATGTAGGATCGTTTCCAAGGGATGGCGGACATAGTGAACATCATTGACATAAGTTTCGATCCACTCAGGCTTAAACTCAGGTTGCCATTCTTCTTGAGAGTAGGCGGCGACAGTCTCCATCTCCCCAGATGTTGCTGAAGTTGAGGAAGTTGTCATGGCCCAATTGGACGGCTGAACAACTTGCGGCTTGCCGGATTTGGGGGCTTGAGGATAGGCGAGATCTCCTGGGGGTTCAGGATCGATCGCCGTTCGAGGAAATTCGCCAAAGGGATTTTTGAAGCTGACGGCTTCGGGGAGAGGGATGGCGGCGGTGGCGGCGGCGATGATGCCAAAGGGGTATTGGGCGGCGAGTTCTGGGGTATCCCAAGGATCGGGGAGGGTGCGATCGCCCCGGTTGGGATTAGGCGGTAAGTTGCGGCGTTGGTTGGGGTGGCGGGGACTGTCGAGGTTTAAGAAGTAGGCGATCGCCCCTTCGATGAGGTCTTGGATACGGTGGTAGAACCTGGCGTGATTCGACGGGTTGGAGGTGACGGCGAGGCGGTTTGAGTGGCGTTGCATGGCCCCACCGCTGGCGGTGAGTTGGGGCGAGTCATGTCCGGTTAAGGAATCGGCAGAGGCTGAGGCGGTTGCGGGATTCAAATCGGTGTCTGCGTCGTTAGTGTTTTTGTTGTCGGTGTCGCCAAAGAAATAGGCGATCGCCGCTTGCACCAGCAGACGAACTTTTACCCAAACGGGTTCGGGTTCCTCGACGATGGGAAGAAGATACTCGTTTTCTAAATAGGCGATGTGGCGATCGATGAGGGCTACAGCTTGAGGAGACAGGGCTGAGGGCTGGTTCTCTTGTGGAAAATTGGGCCGCTGCTTGGGGACGGACTGCACGATGTCCGTTTCCTGAAACCAGTTCAGGGATAGAGCCAGGGGACTGCGTTGCACCCAACGCATCGCCCGATGAAAGACTCGCACCGGATAGGGTTTAGGAGTCCGACGAACGGCTTTAAGGGTTTGATGCCAATAGCCGGCGACGGCTTGCAGAAGCTGCTGATCGAGATAATCCTGTTGTTCGGGTGTGAGGAGATCGAGAACCTGATTGTCAGGGGTAATCAGCACTAACTGTCCCTCAGAACAGGAACTAGCCAGAGCTTGAATGGGTTGGGGGGAGGTGAGGTTGAGGCCCGCGACATCTTCGAGGATCTTCTGAATGGGGCCATCGGCTGGAGGGAGAGGGGTTTGCTGACGCTGGCCCCCTCCAACTTGGCGATCGAGACGACGGGCGGTCTGAAATAGGGCGTAAACAGGATAGAGTACGGCTTGAACCGCAGTTGTAGCCGCAAAACGAACGTGACGAGCTGCTTTGGCGGTGGCGTTGCCCAACCGTAGCGACTGTTCGGCAACAAAGTTAAAAAACCGGCTTTGATAACGACCTGTATATGTAGACAACGTACTTCCGCCTCATCTAGTTATCTCCGTTGCTCTGATTGTACCCCATATGGCCGCCGGGACTTTGGGGCATTGTTTGGGTTATGTTAACGAACGCTTACGGGAGACTTGCTTCTTTTGCTTGATTGCTCTATAGTCTAGGAACCTAAAAACAGGGGTCAGTGATGAATATCTCTACACCAACATCGGACCTAAAGCTATTCGGACTTCCTCCCGAACGAGGGCGTTGGTTTCTGCTTCCTCTGGGAATGCTAGTCTTGCTTTGTTTGGGGACTGTTTATTCTTGGAGTATTTTTAGAAAGCCTTTGGAGGCAGAGTTGAGCTTGACGGCGACTGAAAGCTTGCTGCCCTATATGATTGCGCTGCTCTGCTATGCGATTACCATGCCCATTGCGGGGTTTTATATTACTCGGATGGGAACCCGTTTAATGACGGCGATTGGAGGCGTTATTGTCGGGATCGGCTATATCCTATCGAGTTTTGCCAATAGCATTGGTGTGATTGTGATTGGCTATGGTGTGATTGCTGGAATTGGCGTGGGCATTACCTATGGGGTCCCGATGGCGGTGTCAGCTCGCTGGTTCCCGGATAAGAAAGGGTTGGCAGTGGGCTTAACGATTGTCGGCTTTGGTTTATCTCCGTTTGTAACGGCTCCTTTAGCAAAGTTTTTAATTGATCGCTATCAAGTTCGACCGACGTTACTCATTTTAGGGGTTTTATTTACGGTTATTATTTTGGCGATTTCAACAACCATGAAATTACCCCCCTCTTGTTGGGTTCCAGCGCAAAATAATAAGAATAAAGCGTCTATAGTTACTCCAGTTAGCTATCCCGATAAGATGCTCAAAAGTCCGTCTTTTTATGGTTTGTGGATTTGTTATACCATTGGAACTTTTGTTGGGCTAAGTGCGATTGGAATTTCGAGTCCTGTGGCGGAAGAAATTATTGCGATTGATCCAGGGCTTGCCGCAACAAGTGTCTCGATTTTTGCTTTGTTTAATGGGGCGAGTCGGCCGCTGTTTGGTTGGCTGTGCGATCGCCTGCAACCCCGTTATGTGGCGATCGCCTCGTATACTCTGATTCTCATTGCTTGTATTTTGATGGTGAATGTCCAAGAAGGACAAGTCGCCACCTATATGGTCGCCTTTTGTCTATTTTGGTTCTCCCTGGGGGGATGGTTAGCCCTCGCTCCCACAGCGACGCTACGGCTGTTTAATCCTGATGATTATGCCCAAAATTACGGGATTGTCTTTACCGCTTATGGCGTGGGGGCGTTGTTGGGAACTCTGGTAGCGGGGCAACTTCGAGATTGGTTTGGCAGTTATGTCTATGCCTTTTATCCCATGGGAGGCTTGGCGATTGTCGGCATTATTTTGGCGACCTTTATGTTGAAACGCGATCGCCCCAAAGAGCTGGTTTCTGAGTGACACTGGCTCAACGACTACCAAATTTTGACCATGTTCAGGGTAAAACCCGGTAATTCAGGATCTCCACTGACTTGTACCGGGTTTTCCAGACATTGAGGCCGCTGTTGGGGGCGATATTGCCAAACTTGTCGCTGCTGGCGATCAATTAACCAGGCTAACGATGCACCATTGTCGATGTAGTCTTGCATCTTCACTTGTAGCTGAGCCAATGCGTCGCTTTGGGAACGTAATTCCACCACAAAATCTGGGCAGATGGGTGCAAAAGAGGCTTTCTCATCCTCGCTGAGTTGATTCCATCGAACTCGTTTAATCCAAGAGGCATCCGGCGATCGCATCGCCCCATTGGCGAGCGTAAAACCGGCACTGGAGTCAAATCCTAGCCCAGTTCCATCTTGTTCTGTCCAAATTCCCAGTTGTACGGCGATGTTAAAATTGCGGTTTCCTGTATCGGAAAAAGCCGGTGGCATAATTTCAACCTCTCCAGTAGCCGCCCGCTCAATCCGCAATGGTTCATTAGCCTGGCAGAACTCCAGGAACTCCTCACGACTCATGGGCGGTAAGGCCGGTAATGAGACAATCACAGGAGCCGTCTCGGTTTGGATATGAAGTGTTGTCATCAGATGTAGGCTTGCCGTTCCTTGACGACCAACATCTCTAAAAATTTTAATCTAACAATTTTAAAATGCCAGGAGGCGGATTTGAACCGCCGACACGAGGATTTTCAGTCCTCTGCTCT
>CAZXWM010000157.1:0-9031 GCA_964644215.1 uncultured Phormidium sp. | reverse complement strand
CGGAACAACAACACATCCCCTTCCTGCACCAGATAATCCTTGCCCTCACTGCGGATTTTGCCCGCTTCCTTGGCCGCCGTCATCGAGCCCAAGGCCAACAACTCCTCACAACCAATAGTTTCAGCGCGAATAAAGCCCCGTTCAAAGTCCGTATGAATCACCCCCGCCGCTTGAGGGGCCGTCATGCCAGCGCGAATCGTCCAGGCGCGAGTTTCCTTCGGCCCCGTGGTAAGATACGTCCGCAAGCCCAACAGATCATAACTGGCACGAATCAGGGACTGAAGACCGCCCTCACTGACCCCTAGAGACTCTAAGAAATCTTGACGTTCTTCTTGGGGAAGTTCAATCAACTCCGCCTCCACCTGAGCCGAAACGACCACCACCTGGGCCTGTTCCTGGGAGGCCACCTCACGGACTTGTTCAACCCAGGGATTCCCCTCAGCCAAATCATCTTCCGAGACATTGGTGGCGTAAATAATCGGTTTGCGGGTGAGGAGATTGAGAGCCGCAATCGCTGCCTCTTCTTCCTGCGTCAGTGAGACACTGCGGGCGGATTTGCCCTCATTGAGTGCCTCAACCAGTTTTTCGAGGACTGTTAGCTCAAAGGCCGCGTCCTTGTCCTTACGAGCCTGTTTGCGGGTGCGATCGATGCGGCGTTCGAGTTGCGATAAATCCGCTAACCCCAACTCCAGATTGATGACTTCAATATCGCGCACTGGGTCAATGGACCCGGACACATGGATAATATCGTCATTCTCAAAACAGCGCACCACATGAACGATCGCATCGACTTCCCGGATATTAGCCAAAAACTGATTTCCCAGGCCTTCCCCCTGACTGGCCCCGGCTACGAGGCCGGCAATATCCACAAACTCCATCCGCGTCGGCACAATCTGCTCAGACTCAGACAGCGTCGCCAACTTGCCCAGACGGTCATCGGGAACCGCCACTACCCCCACATTGGGTTCAATGGTACAAAACGGGAAATTGGCTGCTTGGGCTTTAGCATTAGCAACGAGGGCATTAAACAACGTCGATTTTCCCACGTTAGGAAGTCCGACAATTCCGGCTCTGAGCATATTGGAAAGATTACGTAAGGGTGTTCAGCAACTTGAGACGCTTGTAACGACAAGGCTCGCCTTGGTAGTTTAACCTGAGATTCAGGTCAATTGTGAAGATGAGTTGTGAAGAGTCGTTGTGACGACGCATGGTGAAGACTAACACTAATCAACCAGTCCCGCCCCGTAATCGTTGCCAACCCTCGTGCTTGTGTTCCCTCTGTTCACCCTTTCCGATATCATCATGTCCCCTGAATCTACCCCTCTTTGGCCCTACGTTACCCCTGGAATTGCCGATAACTTGTTTGAGCGACTTCCGGGAATCCCGCTGAGTAAACGGGAAGTGCGTCTAATCTTGCTCTCGCAACTGCGTCTAACCCACGATGCCATTCTTTGGGATATTGGCGCTGGTACTGGAACTATTGCCGTCGAGAGCGCTCTGCTGTGCCGTCAGGGACGCATCATGGCCATCGAACGGGATGAAGATGTGGCCGAGCTGATTCGCCGCAATTGCGATCGCTTCGGCGTTGACAACGTCCAAGTTATCGAAGGAAGCGCCCCCGACTGTCTCAAACCCCTCTCTCCTCGCCCCAGCCACGCCTGTATTGAAGGAGGACGAGCGATCGCCGATATTTTGCAGGCCGTCTGGGAGGTTTTGCAACCCGGCGGCCGCATTGTCGCCACCGCCGGGAACCTCGAAAGCCTCTATCAGATTTCCGAAGCCTTTGCTCAGTTACAAGTTCGTCAGATTGAAGTGGTGCAATCGGCCGTGAACCGGCTCGAAACCCGAGGGACACATCAAGTTTTGGCCGCCGTTAGCCCCATTTTTGTCCTCAGTGGTGAGAAAATCGGCTGACAGCCGCCTCTAACCCCGTCGAGGACCTTGTCAAAATAGTCTCCCCAGCCTTTGGGCTTAAGATACGGTTAAGCCTGGGATAATGAAGGGAAGTTAATAGAAACAACGGCCGTTTCAACGGCCCAATCCTGGCTTTAGTCTCGCCCCGTGTTTCTGCACGTAGCCATTCAACACTCTAGTTCAAATACGATTTTAATATTATGTCTTGGTCTCGGCTTGTCAGTGGCATCGTTGCCATTATTGTGGCCTTGGTTGCCACTATTCTCGGCGGATGGTCGTTTGTCTTATTCTTTGCTGCCATTGCCTTCTTAGGGCAGCGGGAGTATTTCCAGCTAGTCCGAGCCAAGGGTCTGATTCCAGCGGCGAAAACGACCTTCGTTCTCTCTCAAGTTCTCCTGTTGACGGCAGCCATCGCCCCTGATCTCGTTAATGTTCTGTTTCCACTCTTGGGGGCCATGATTTGTGCCTATCTTCTCTTTCAGCCCAAACTGGCTTCGATTGCCGATATCTCTACATCGATTTTGGGCCTGTTTTATGGGGGGCTGTTGCCCAGTTATTGGATTCGTATCCGCCTCGAACTCAATGGACTGGCTTTTCCCCAGGCCGCCACTCCTCTACCGGATTCAGGAATTACAATTGCTAGTGGTACGCCTTTATGGGGGTTGGGTTGGACGGTTAGCCCTTGGGCGGCCACAACCCAGGCCCCTTGGTTGTCACAAGGGTTTTGTATTACGGTGTTAGCCTTTCTTTGTATCTGGGCGGCCGATATTGGCGCTTATTTTTTTGGCAAAACCTTCGGGCGCACCCGCTTATCGGCGGTGAGTCCCAAAAAAACGGTTGAAGGCGCTGTTTTTGGCATTGGAGGGAGTACCGCTGTGGGAATTTTCGGGGCGCAGCTTCTGAGTTGGCACTATTGGCTCTGGACGGGAGCGGCGATCGGGCTAATAATTGGCTTAGGGAGTCTGATGGGTGACTTAACGGAGTCGATGATGAAACGCGATGCTGGGGTCAAAGATTCTGGACAACTCATCCCCGGTCATGGAGGAATGCTCGATCGCACTGACAGCTATATTTTCACCGCGCCGTTGGTTTATTACTTTGTCACCCTGCTGTTACCCTTGTTAAACTAGCCATTTCCATGGCCATCTATCACTGCAATCTGTTTCTTTGTGACTCATTTGTTTCCCCCCCGAATCTGCATCAAGGCGATCGCCGAGCGAATCATTCTCGACCTGAGTGAGCGGAGGTAATTATGGCGGCTGGCCCCTTAAACCCGGCAAAAATGCCTAATCTTGGACAACTGGCTCAGTTATCTCTCGATCGCATGGCCGATGCGGTACTGCTGAGTGATCTCAATGGGGAGATCTTTTACGCGAATGATGCCGCCTGTCGTCTCCTTGGCTGCGATCGCCCGCAACTGCTGCAACGTCAACTTTGGCAGATTGATTGCGCTCTCAGCCTAGAGGATTGGCCCCACTATCTCGAACGCCTACGTCAACAAGACGTTTTAGAACATGAATCTCTCTATCGTTGCGCCAATCAGGACTCGATTGAAGTCGAAGTGACCACCAGTTATCTAGTTGCTGACGAGAGCGCCTATCACTGTACCGTATTTCGCTACCTATCTGAACGGGCCTCCATCGCCCGCGAAGTTCAACGCGCTAAAGACCAACTGCGGGCGGTTCTCGATGCGGTACCGGGATTAGTATCTTGGATTAGTCAGGATGGGCGTTATTTAGGGGTCAATCGTCACCTTGCCGCGAGTTATAATATGCCCCCGGATGCCTTTGTTGGCAAAGAACTCGGATTTTTGAAAAACAGCCCTGAATTTGTCGATTTTGTCAAGGACTTTTTGCGAGGAAATGTTGATTATCACGCCCAATTAATCCAGGCCAATGTCCGAGGAGAACCGCGCTATTATATTACGGCGGCCCAGAAATATGACCAAGGACGAGCTACGGTTGTCGTCGGGGTTGATGTGAGCGATCGCAAACGCTCGGAAGAAGCCCGACAACGCAGTGAAGCGCGACTGTTAGAAAAAACCCGAGAACTCGAAGAAGCCCTACGAGAACGCCAACGGGCTGAAAGTCAGTTAGTGCAATCGGAAAAAATGTATGCCCTGGGGCAGATGGTTGCGGGGATGGCCCATGAAATTAATAATCCCATTAATTTCATTTACGGGAATCTCGCCTATACCGATAACTATGTGCGAGATTTGCTAGAACTGATGCGGATGTATCAAGAAGAAATCCCCGAAATGCCAGCGAAAATCGCCGCCGAAATTGAAGCGGTGGATTTAGATTTTATCACCGCTGATTTGCCCAAAATTGTCGATTCGATGAAACTAGGGGCAGAACGAATCCTCAAACTGGTGTTATCCCTGCGTAACTTTTCCCGACTCGATGAAGCTAAGTTTAAACAAGCCAACGTCGAAGAGGGACTTGAGAGTGCCTTAGCCATTCTCAATCACCGGATTCAAGGCAAAATTGACCTCGTAAAACAGTATCAACCCTTGCCCAAAATTTACGGCTATCCGGCCCAACTGAATCAAGTCTGGATGAATTTACTCTGCAATGCGATCGATGCTGTCCTCGAGCCGGCCCTGCAAGAGCGAACGCGGGATCAGTCGCGGCCGCAAATCATCATTCGCACTAAACCCCTCAACGGCGATCGCATTCTTGTGTCTATTCGCGACAACGGACGAGGCATTGATCCCAGCCTACAGGCTAAAATCTTCGATCCCTTCTTTACCACCAAACCGGTCGGCACCGGTACCGGCTTAGGGTTATCCATTTGCTACCAAATTATCCAAACCCACCAGGGCCGGATTCGGGTCGTTTCCCGAGATCCCCAGAATCCTAACAGCGAATGGGAAACGGGGACCGAGTTCCTCGTCGAGTTGCCGATTGGTTCCTCCCATGATGACGCGCCAAAATGACCAGACGGTGTAAAATCAAACGGTCAATGACTCATTTCGCCCTAGTTCAGCCATAGGTTAATTGAATGTCCCAACCGCGCCAACTTTACGAAGGTAAAGCCAAAATTCTCTATAGTACAGACGATCCCGAAATTCTCCTGTCTGAATTTAAAGATGACGCAACGGCGTTTAACGCCGCCAAACGAGGTCAGATCGCCCGTAAAGGAGAAATGAACTGTACCATCTCGACTCGGCTGTTTCAACAACTCGAAGCCTTGGGAGTTCCCACCCATTGGATTGATACCCCGCAGCCAACCCAAATGCGCGTTAAGCGCGTGCAAATTATCCCCCTAGAAGTGGTAGTGCGTAACCGAGCCGCCGGCAGCCTCTGTCGGCAAACTGGCTTGAGCCTCGGGACTCCCATTACCCCGCCTCTGGTGGAGTTTTTCTATAAAAATGATGAGCTAGGTGATCCGCTCCTCACCGACGATCGCCTACGTCTATTGAATCTAGCGAGTCCTGAGGAGATAGAACAACTGCGAGAGATGGCCCTGACCATTAATACACATCTACAAACTGTCCTCGCTCGTTGTCAAATTACCCTCGTCGATTTCAAACTAGAGTTTGGCAAACTCGCCGATGGCCGTCTCGTCTTAGCCGATGAGATTAGCCCCGATACCTGTCGCCTTTGGGATTGTCTTGAAGACGATCCTCAACGGCGTGTATTGGACAAAGATCGCTTTCGGCAAGATCTCGGAGATGTAGAAGATGCTTACGAAGAAGTTTTAACACGCATCCTCGATCAGGTTTGACCGGGAACAAGACCCAAAAAAAGACAGATAAAATAAGACACTATCAGTAATCAAAACGCCTAAAAAGCAAACTTTTTTTACGATAGTCTGTCCATCCTAAACTGTCTAAATCAACGACCATTGCTCGGAGTATCCGACAATGGCAAGGGTGAACGATGCGTTATTTGGTGTGTGGAGGTTTTCGTGATTATGGACAATTCTAACTGGTCTTCTCTGACGCTGTTATCAGTGGCGATGGCTCTGAGCCTGGGGAAAGCGGGGCTGGCCCTGGACAGCCAACAGATACAAAAATCCCTGGAGGAGCGGACTCCAGACTCCTTGAAGCTTAAGGGGATTTCCTCGAACCCGGAACCGCCGGCGATCGCCTCAGAAGAGCCATTCTCAGAAGAGCCATTCTCTCAGGAGTTAAGCTCGACAGATCCCAGTCCGGGGTCAACCTCCCCGGCGGAGGTGGGTAGCTCCTCGGCCAGCACCTCAGCCCCGGAAAGGCTCGATTTACCAGACCTCGAGCATCTCGCCTCGGAAACAACAGAGGTCCGGGAAACCCCAGCCCCCCCCGAGATACCTGAGACAACAGACGCACCTGCTCCGACTCCCGAAGACGCGCCCCGCCTGGCTCAAGAGAGTTCTGAACAACCCCAAGTCTTAGTCTCAGAAGTATTAGTGCGGCAAACCGATGGACGACCCCTGGACTTAGATCTGCAAAATGAGGTCTATGACAGCATCCGCACCCAACCGGGACGGACGACCACCAGTCGCCAACTGCAAGATGACGTGAATGCGATCTATGCAACGGGGTTTTTTGGCCGCGTCGAACCCTTAGCCGAAGAAACGCCCTTGGGGGTGCGCATTATTTTCGAGGTCTTACCGAACCCCACCCTCAACCGAGTGGCGGTGCAGAATAACCAAGTTCTCAGCCAAGAGCGCGTGGATGACATTTTCGGCGACCAGTATGGAACCATCCTTAATCTGCGTGACTTCCAGGAGGGAGTCGAAGCGGTGAATCGTTGGTATCAGACCAATGGCTATGTTTTGGCACAAGTTCTAGAGCCGCCGCCATTACCAGAGACGGGTCCAGTGACGCCTCCCCCCGTCTCCGCCGATGGGGTGGTGACGCTGGATGTGGCCGAGGGGGTCATTGAAGAGATTGAAGTTCGTTTTCTCAGTGAAGACGGTCAGGCGGTGGATGAAGAGGGACAACCGATTGAGGGACGCACCCGACCCTTTATCGTCACTCGCGAAATGCAATCTCAGCCGGGGGATGTCTTCAATCGCGATCGCATCCAAAATGATTTACAGCGAGTGTTTAGCCTAGGGCTATTTGACGACATTAACCTCAATGTTGAACCCGGAGAAAATCCTCGTCAAGCAGTGGTGGTGATTAATGCCATTGAGGGGAGTTTTGGGTCGGTGGCCGCCGGTGGCGGCTTCAGTTCCGTGGGGGGCTTCTTTGGAACCGCCAGTTATCAAGAACAGAACTTTGGCGGGAATAACCAAACCCTCGGGGCCGAAGTGCAACTGGGAACCCGAGGCTTGTTTTTTGACGTGAACTTTACCGATCCTTGGATTGGTGGCGACCCCTTCCGAACCGCTTATAACGTCAATCTGTTCCGGCGGCGCTCAATTTCCTTGGTGTTTGACAGTGGTGACGGTCAGCCGGAAGTGGAATTACCCAACGGCGATCGCCCCCGGATTGACCGCATCGGTGGCGGCGTGACCTTCACCCGTCCCCTCAGCCGCGATGTCTTTGATAACCGACAAGCTTGGACCGCCTCGTTGGGATTGCAAGTGCAAGAGGTGACGATTCGCGATTCCGATGGCGATCGCAGCCCCCGAGATGAGCTGGACAACTTGCTCTCAGCCAATGAAGACGGCACCGACTTTATGGCCAGCGTGCGCCTAGGGTTGGCTCGCGATCGCCGTAACAATCCCCTCGACCCCACACGAGGCGATCGGGTTAGTTTCAGTACCGAACAAGTCCTTCCCTTCGATGACAATGTCTTCTTTAACCGGCTGCGGGGCAGCTATAGCTACTATCTACCGGTAGACTTCCTAGATCTCGAAGGATCTCAGGCCCTAGCCTTTAACGTACAAGCGGGAACCATTATAGGAGATATGCCTCCCTATGAAGCCTTTGTCCTCGGCGGTGTGAACTCCGTTCGCGGCTACGCTGAAGGTGCACTGGGGGCGGGGCGTTCCTTCCTGCAAGCCACGGCAGAATATCGCTTCCCCATCTTTTCGATTATCGGCGGGGTGGCGTTCCTAGATGTGGGAACCGACCTCGGTACCGCGGGAGATGTCCCCGGTAATCCGGCTGAGGTTCGGGATAAACCCGGAAACGGCTTAGGCTATGGCTTCGGCTTACGCATCCAATCCCCCATTGGCCCGATTCGAGTTGACTTTGCCATCAACGACGAGGGGGAAAATCGCTTTCACTTCGGCATTGGGCAACGCTTCTAAGTCAGTCCTTCTCAGTCAGTCCTCAGTGTTTATCCGCTCTCAACGGCTCTTGTCTCATGTCTGTGTCTTCCTCGACTCCCCTATCCTGCCTCTGTGACTTGACTCAGGGGGGACGAACCCTGCGGCGATCGCTCCGGTGTCATGGCATTGGCCTGCATTCGGGCCAAACCACTAACGTGCAACTGCATCCCCTTTCCCCCGGACAGGGACGGCAACTGCAACGACGGGATCTCCCCGGAACCGAGCCCCTGACACTCTCACCGGACTTGGTGCAGGTGAGTCCTCTCTGTACCCAAGTCGCTCAAGGAGAGGTCAGCGCCCAAACCGTCGAACATCTCCTGGCCGCCTTAGTCGCCCGAGGCCTTAGCGATGTCCTGATTGACCTCGATGGTCCTGAAGTCCCCCTCCTCGACGGTTCCGCCCGAGATTGGATTGAGGCCATTGATGCCGCCGGGGTCACGTCCTGTCATTGCCCCGAGGCGGTTCCGACTCCCCTCCCTGAACCCATCTGGATTCAGGATGGGGAGGCCTTTGTGGCCGCCCTGCCTGCGCCTCAGTTGCGCTTTAGTTATGGCATTGACTTCGCCGCCGCCGCCATCGGCCAACAATGGCAGACCTGGACCCCGGTAAGCGAGGACTTTGCTCAGGAGATTGCCCCAGCTCGTACCTTTGGACTAGCCCATGAGGTAGAATCTTTACGAAGCCGGGGACTCATTCAGGGTGGATGTTTAGACAATGCTCTCGTTTGTGACGGTGACCATTGGCTCAATCCTCCCTTGCGATTTGCAAATGAACCAGTGCGTCATAAAATCTTAGACTTAGTAGGAGATTTGAGCTTACTGGGTCGCATTCCAGTGGCTCATATTCTTGCTTATAAAGCGAGCCATCGCCTGCATGTTCGCTTAGCTCAATGCCTGCGATCGCGCGG
>CAZXWM010000156.1:3372-9063 GCA_964644215.1 uncultured Phormidium sp. | reverse complement strand
CTTTATGGTCGCCCTCTTCTGGCAAGAGGTCTCAACTGATCCCCTCTTAGGAGGGAGTAGGTTGGGACCTGTTGCCAGCGAAGATCGGGGACGCTCAAGCGCGGCTGAAAAAGATGGCTGCTACGATAATCAGCCCTAACAGGGCCAGGGGAACCCAAAGATTTGCAAGATCTGCGATGGTCATGGCGATCGCCGGGCTAGGATGGAACAACCGGATCAAACACGAGGCAAGATCCCATGATAGGTGCAGACCGGATAACCTGGCTCAAAACCCATACCATCCTGAATAAGCTCTCCGATGTCGCTCTGGCAGACTTGAATGACCTCCTCGGCGATCGCAGCCTGAGCGAAGGTGACATTCTCAGCGAAGTCGAGCAGCCCCCCGACGGTGCCTATATCCTGTATCAAGGAAAACTTCAGAGCGATCGCCCCCAAGGGTCCTATTGTCTCACCGCCGGAACCGTCGTGCACCTACAAGACCTGATTCTCGATCGCCCCAGCAGCGAAACCCTCACCGCCGTGGGCGACAGCCAACTTTGGCAGCTATCTCGGGATGACATGAACGATCTTCTCAACCGCCACCCGGAAATCTCCCAGCTATTCTCCCAAGAACTGGCCGCTGAAGTCGATCGCCTCTCAGCCCAACTCAGCTACGAACGAGACCGTCAAAGCGAACTACGGCCCTATCTCGTCAATCGCATCCGCCGGGGAGTCATTGGTAACAGTCGTTACGCCGTGCGACTGCGACAAAAAATCAAACAAGCCGCCAAAACCCGAGACTCCGTCCTCATTTTTGGCGAACCAGGACTCGAAAAAGACAACATCGCCAGCCTCATCCATTACGGTTCTCCCCAACGGCGAGAACCGATGATTCAACTCACCAGTGGACTCTTACAAACCAGCGGGGCCGAACTTTTTGGTCGCGTCAACGGGAAACCGGGCCTCCTAGAATGGATCGGGGAAGGAACTCTAGTTCTCAACAACGTCCAAGATTTACCCGAGGAACTGCGGCCACAAATTGCCCAACTCCTCAAAAACCAAACCTATCAACCCGTCTCCCGAAATCCGCAACAGACTCCCGTCTCGCGCTCGTGTCAGGCCCGTATCATCCTCATTTCCGAACGAGCCGCCCCAGAATTTAGCGACTGCATCGATCAGAGTCTTAAAGTTCCTCCCGTCCGCGTTCGCAAAACCGACATCAAAGCCCTCCTCGACTACAACCTGAGTCTGTGCTGTCGCAGTCGCGGTATCCCCAAACCTCACATCACTCCTGAAGCCATCCGTCGTCTGCAAGCCTATGATTTTCCCAACAACTTACGGGAACTCAGCAGTCTGGTGAAACGAGCCGTCACCCAAGCCGATGGTGCCGAAGAACTCACTGAAGAACTCTTTTGGTCTCAAGACAACAAAAAAACTCGCTTACGCCTCAATATTTTTAAAAGCTATCCGCAACTGCGGCAATTTCTGCGCGGTAAATTTTGGACAGATGGACTCAACTATGGAATCACAACCTGGGTCTTTGCCCTCGTGGTCATTCTCTTGTTTGTTGGACCGCAAACGCGGGAGCAAAATGTTGCCTTGAATCTCTTTTGGGCTTGGTGGTGGCCCTTAGTCTTAATCAGTTTTCCCTTTGTTGGACGACTTTGGTGTGCCGTTTGTCCCTTTATGATTTACGGTGAACTGAGTCAAAAACTCTCTTTGAAACTCTTTCCGCGTCAACTGAAGCCCTGGCCGAGACAAGCGGCAGAACGTTGGGGAGGCTGGTTTCTGTTTGGACTGTTTGCCCTAATTTTTCTCTGGGAAGAACTTTGGCATTTACAAAATACTGCCTATTTGTCAAGTTGTTTATTACTCTTGATCACCGCCGGTGCTGTGATTTTTTCCTTGCTGTTTGAACGCCGTTTTTGGTGTCGCTATCTCTGTCCTATTGGCGGTATGAATGGCTTGTTTGCTAAGCTTTCTATGACCGAATTACGGGCGCAAACGGGGATTTGTTCGGCTGAATGTACGACCTATCAATGTTATAAAGGAGGACCCGAGAAAGGAGAAGGTCAAGAGACTAATGGCTGTCCCCTGTATTCCCATCCAGCTCAATTGCAGGATAATCGCGATTGTGTGCTTTGTATGACCTGTCTTAAAGCCTGTCCTCATCGGTCTGTGGAGGTGAATCTACGGCCACCGGCGATCGAACTCTGGACGACGCATACTCCCCACAGTTACGAAGTGGCGTTGCTGTTTCTACTGCTTGGCGGGGTGTTTCTGCGGCGATTACCGCAACTACAAGAGTTGTTGGGATGGTTGTTTAACAGGTCGTTTAACTTAACGGGCTTTGGGCAACATCTGGAACTGTCATTGTTGGCCTTACTCTTGCCGGCGATCGCCCCTCTCCTGGGATATATCCTCATACAGGGCATTCACCGCCTCTGGAACAGTCCCAAACCCAAACCTTTTATCACATTAGCCTATGGCTATCTTCCCTTGGTCTGGGGGGGCAATTTAGCCTACTATCTGCATCTCGGCTTAGGGGAAGCTGGACGAGTCTTACCCGTGACGTTAGCGACCTTTGGCATTGAGGGCGCTAATCTACCAGTTTGGGTCGCTCACCCGGCTGTCATTACTTTTTTGCAGGGGACAACGCTTCTGGTGTCAACCCTTCTTTGCCTAATTTTAACTCAAAAAATTGCCCGTCAATCCTGGCGTTTCCTGTGGCCACAACATCTCAGTGCGATCGCCTTAGCTTGCGGTCTCTGGGCAGTCATTCTTCCCTAGGCTGAAACCAAAACCAAGCCCCAGTGCCCTAAAATGAGGCAACTGGGGCTTTGGGGCTGGGTTGAGCTTAACAGTTAACCGTCAACAAATGATGATTAACTCTTGGCAATTAACTCTTGGCAACCATAGTCAAGATTAAATCAATGGTGCGGTTGGAATAGCCCCACTCATTGTCATACCAAGAGACAACCTTGAAGAAATTCCCGTTCAACTCCATCCCCGCATTAGCATCAAAAATACTCGAATGGGGGTCAGTGGTGAAGTCCGTAGAAACAACGGGGTCTTCGGTATAGCCGAGAACCCCCTTCATGTCTCCTTCTGCGGCTTTCTTCATCGCGGCGCAGATGTCAGCATAGCTGCTGGCCTGTTCCGTGCGGAAGGTCAAATCCACCACCGAGACATCCGGGGTGGGAACCCGCAAGGCCATTCCCGTTAAGCGGCCCTTGAGGGCTGGCAACACTAAGGTGACGGCTTTAGCCGCACCCGTGGAGGCGGGGATGATATTTTGGGGGGCGCTGCGGCCAGCCCGGAGATCCTTTTGGCTAGGACCATCGACGGTGGGTTGAGTGGCCGTCATCGCGTGAACCGTGGTCATTAAGCCTTCAGCCAAGCCGAAGTTATCATGAATGACCTTGGCGATGGGGGCCAGGCAGTTGGTGGTACAACTGGCATTGGAGACGATGGTATGTTGACTGGGGTCATACTCATCTTGGTTAACGCCCATCAGGAGGGTTTTGACCTTGTCGGGGTCTTTCGTGGGGGCCGAAAGAACCACCCGTTTTGCGCCCGCCTCAAGGTGTTTCGAGGCTTTGTCGTAGGTGGTAAACAGTCCTGTGGACTCAATCACATACTCAGCGCCGTATTTGGCCCAAGGAAGCTGGGCGGGGTCTCGTTCCGATGTACAAGGAATAAAGGTTCCATTGACGACAATCCCGTCGGATTTGGCTTCGACTTGGCCCTGGAAGCGACCATGGGTTGAATCGTATTTGAGGAGATAGGCAAGGCTTTCGGGGGAGACGAGGTCGTTAATCCCACAGAACTCGATGTCAGGGTTTGCGAGTCCAGCGCGGAAGACTAAACGTCCGATACGACCGAAGCCATTGATGCCAACTTTGACCATGATGATGATTCCTCTGAAGCAGATTACGTGAGCAGCGTCCTGGAGTCCGGCTAAGGCAGACTCATTGGCTCTTAGGATAAAGCAAAACAGAAGGCTGCGGTAGATGGTGACGCGGGTTTTGGAGGCCGCAGGGAAGTGATGAGACTTACCCTATGGGACTATCGTTACAATATCCTAGTTCTTGGGCTATGCTGACGGTACGGTGATGGCTGAATCCCTAACCAGATCGGTGACTCATCCCTTAAAGGTCCGGCATTCCGCGAATCTTGACTTGAGGAAAGCTTGAGGGCGGCGATCGCCCGGCCGGGCAAGACGAAGCTAACGATCGCCGAAGTTTGGAATTGTCTGCCGGGAAATGAGACACTGGTCTCTAGGTGCGTGGTTATGTATATTTGCGGAAAAATCTATGAACCCTGATGAAATTAAAGTCGTCCAACCGGGTGGCCTTCTCGATGGCGTTAAGGCCAGCCAGGTGCGGCGGGAGATTAGTGACTGTTTAGAGACTGGGGCCAAGGTGATTCTCTTGGACTTGAAGGATGTCACCTTTATCGATAGTTCCGGCTTAGGGGCCTTGGTGTCAGCCTTAAAGACGGTGCGGGCGGCCGATGGGAAGATGTTTGTCTGTTCGATTAGCGATCAAGTCAAAATTCTCTTTGAACTGACCAGCATGAACCGCGTCTTTAAGATTTTCAGCGATCGCCGGGAGTTTGAGGAGTCGATCTTATCGTCGTAAGGGGAATCCTGGCCGTACCTCCATCGCACCTCCATGACTCAGATCAGATGAAGGTCAGTTGCAAGAGTGAGACATCGTCGTCAAAGGGCTGAGGGGAACAGAGGTCTTGGAGATGTTCAAATAGAGAGGTTAGGGCAATCTCCGAGTTGGGACTGGCCTGGGTGAGCCAATCGGCAAAGCCATCTAAGCCCCAAATTGTGCCATCACTCTGGGGAATCTCGTAGACACCATCACTAAAAATATACAATTGCCCTGATGGAGCAATGGTGCAGGTTGCTGTGTCATAGTCGACATCGGGGAACATCCCAATCGGTAAGTTGGGGGTATTGAGTCGGCTTAACTCAGGGGTGGCGGCGTCGCTGGGCTTCGAGACGAGCAAGGCTGGGGGATGGCCAGCACTGGCGTAGGTGAGGCGGCGGCTGCGGGTGTCGTACACCCCATACCAAATCGTAAAGTACTTTTCTTCGTAGAATGTCCCCGAGGGGCTGGTTTGAAAGGCGTGATTGAGGGCTTGTAGGACTTGGCTGGGATCGTGAAAATTGGTGCGCGGTAGGGAACGCGATCGCAGAATGTTTAAGACGGACACCGAGAGTAACGCCGCTCCTACCCCATGGCCGGACACATCCACGAGATACATGGCCAGGGAGGTTTCATCAAGCCATTGGAAATCATAACAATCACCTCCGAGTTGTTGGCAGGGAACAAAACACGCGGCGATACGAACTGCGGTATGATGACGGGAAACCGGGAGTAGCGATCGCACATAGGCGGCCGCTTCAGATAACTCAGCCTCCAACATATGTTTCTGCTTTTGTAGGTCTTGGCTGAGTTGATGAATCCGCAGTCCAGCACGGACTCGCGCTTTCAGTTCATCCATATCAATGGGCTTGGCCAGAAATTCGTCAGCCCCAGTATCGAGTCCGATCACCCGATCCTCGACGGCTCCGCGAGCGGTGAGTAAGATGAAAAAGGTGGTTGACAGGTCTGCCATCGCCTTGGTTTGACGGCAGACTTCGAGTCCATCAATGCCTGGCATCATCCAATCGCAGATAATCAGTTTGGGTTTGAG
>CAZXWM010000156.1:1495-3362 GCA_964644215.1 uncultured Phormidium sp. | reverse complement strand
AGCCGACCAGGACATCGGCGGCTTTGTCCGGTTGTTTGAGGCGTTGTGCCAGATCAAGTCCCTCCTCACCATTTTTGGCGACGGCTACGTCATAGCCCTGTTGCGTTAGGGCGCGTTTGATCACCAAGCGAGTCGTGGGGTCGTCGTCAATTAGGAGAATCGGAGTCATGATCACGAAACAGACCACAAGTTTTTGAACGAAGCTGAGGATGTTATCGCTTTGGAAACCTTGAGCAAATTTCCCCTCTCCGCATCATTGCGTGTTCCAACGGATCTTAGCGCGTTAGCACGCGTTTTGGATTGGTTTGATGGTTTAGAGTCATCTGTTGTCCCCCAACGAGTTTGGTTACAACTAAAGACGGCTTTGGCTGAAGCCTTCACCAATGCTGTAAGACACGCCCATGGGGGAACGTCGGAGTTAACCGTTGAAATTCAGTTTGAACAGACGGCTGAGTCTCTGGAACTGAAAGTGATCGATTCAGGCCCTCAGTTTGATTTGCAGGCCAAGTTACAGGAGTTACCGGATGTGGATCTCAATGCAACGGGGGGTCGAGGTTTACGTTTGATGGATTGTATCGCCGATGAGTTGCGCTATGTGAGGCTAGAGGACGATCGCAACTGTTTATCCCTCGTCAAACGCTACGAGATGGAGTCTCCCGCTTGACGGAGTTAAATCAGTAATTTCACAGAGGAGTTCACTCACCCATTCCCCAGGAGATTAGGGAAATCACGAGCAGCAGCCACAACCAGCGAGGCAGAGATAGGGTATCCCAGAGGGAGATGGGCAACTCAATCAAAAATAAAGTGCCAAACCAAGCCAAGAGGGCGAGTAAGGCGGTCAAAATTAAAATAAATGGCATTGTCAGCCTCAGCGACCGATGGTGTCTGTATTCTACATCAGGCTCGGGAGCGGCCCCTCATCGGCTCACTGGCTGGGGACGGGTGGCGGCTGAGGGGGCAGGGATCGACGGCAACTCGCCCTTTAACGACGGCCCTAAGCAGTCGGTCAATTGAGCGTTGTTCGTCTTCGCTGAGAGATTCATCGAGAATGGCGGCCTTCAAACCGTAGCGATCTAAAATCGTCAGCTTGCCTGTGGTGCGTGCTGAGACCAGAATTTCACCGAGTGCCCCTGGAATTAGCATCGTCGATTTTGCGGAACCATTAAACATTTTCAAACTGTTCCTTAACCCTGTTCCAGAGATAGACAATCCGATTTTGCCAGAGTTTTGGCGATCGCCCGGTGATATCTCACCCTAGTCTTGAGTGAGTTTGATCGAGGTTTGATGCGATCGCAGATACCGATAAGATGCGATCGCGATCGCAGACAAAACCCCTTTTACCTCAATGTGGACTTTTCCGAGTCAATCAATGCTCGAAAATCTGGGAATACTGCAACAAATCCAGAGCAACAAACACGGGAATTGCGGCAAAACAAGCCTCAGCCAGTTGCCAGCGTTCCTCTCGTTGCAACATTTGCGTCAAAGTCTGTTTGAGAGAAATCAGGTAGCGAACATCATTGGCCGCATAGCTTAACTGTTCATCCGAGAGATTCGCGGCATTCCCCCAATCCGAACTTTGAGCCCGTTTATCAAGTTCAACACCTTCGAGTTCCAGGACTAATCCTTTCAAGCCATGAGATGACGTATAGGTTCGGGCTAACTTGCTGGCAATTTTGGTACAAAAGATGGGCTGCGTTGTAATTCCTAAATGATGTTGCAACATGGCCACATCAAAGCGAGCAAAATGAAAAATCTTTTCGATGTCGCTCATTTCCAGTAACTGTTGCAAATTGGGGGCTTGTGATTGTCCCCGTTGAATCCGCACCACCGTGACATATCCCGCCTCATCGCACAATTGCACCAAACA
>CAZXWM010000156.1:0-1485 GCA_964644215.1 uncultured Phormidium sp. | reverse complement strand
TCGCGCGCAGGCAGTAGGCCCATCGTTTCCGTATCCACAGCGATGGCGGTCCCTTGACGATAGCGATTCAGTAGATCCTGACTGAGATCCCCATCACAGACACAAAAGTTGTCTAAACTCATATCAAAAGCACTCCCAACTCTAAACGTGATTCAGGAGCAATCTTAAAAGACAAGTGTCCCCATTCGGCCACCTCAGGGGGCGATCGCCAAAAAACCCGCCTTTCCCGAGCCAACGAGAAAAAGCGGGTTCAAACCGGGTAACGCCCCCATTCAAGGGAGTCTGACGCTCACAATCGAGTCCTAGACACCCGTCCTAGAAGCTAAACGTACCTCGCAACGTACCAATAAAGACACTGTCATTATCAGCATCTTGATTAGGGTTAATCAACCAAACCAAACCCGGTGTGATGGCAATGTTTTCACTCACCTCGACTTTATAGAACCCTTCCAAATGGAGAGGAATGTCATTGTCAAAGAAGCTGTTCGTATCTTCGAGTCCACCGAGATAGGGTTGAGCGCCAACAATCAAGCCCCCCAAATTCCCCGGAAGCAGCAAATCCGGGAACGCCAGGCCCAAAGCCCAGTTCCAGATTTCCCCATCCAGCTCATTGGTGCGCAAATAAATATCACTGTAGCTACCCCAAGCATTCACATTCAGACTCGGAGATAAAGACCAGGACAACTGAGCGCCAACCGAGTGGCTCGTCACCGGGTTCACCGCACCAATATTGTTGGTAAACGTCGTTCCCGTGAAACCAAAATTGGTGTTGTCAAAACCAGAGCCACCACCATTATTGAAGCCAAAGTTCCCAGCCCCGAAATAGCCGTAGTTATAGGTCACGGCAAACCCCAACTCCGGCGTGGGAGTATAGGTTAACTGAGCCAACGCCGAAATATCGCCGTTAAAGAGGCCATCACCATTAGTCGGGCTATCGGCTTCCGACGCCAAATACCCCGTCGTCACCTGAAACGAATCGCCGAAACGGAGATTTAAGCCAATCCCAGCCCCACCGCCGAGACGATAAATGGGGTTATGTTGACCAAAGGCACTTAAGGCCCCATTACCACCATCCTTGTCATCAAAATAGGGGTTGAGGGTGGGAGTGAAATCAGCAAAGTGGAGTCCGGTAGCCCCCACAATCACATCAACGGATTCCCCGAGAGGGAAGGAGTAGGCTAAACTTTCAAGGTTGACCGAGTTGTCTGAGTCACCAAAGACCTGAGAGGCCAACACCCCTTCACCCGAGGGGCCAAAGTTGAGTCCTTGGTTATCTCCGGTGGTCCCGAAGGGGACGCTGTTGCCCACTTGCAGGCGAGTCAGGAGGCGATCTTGTCCCGTGAAGCTAGAGACAAAGTTCAAGCGAACCCGTTGCTGAAACACGGTTTCGTTGTTATCTAGGGTACTGTCGAAGACATTAGCCAGGGCAAAAATCGCTTCCCCTTCGAGTTTCGTGGTGGTTGAGAACTGATTGGCTTCGAGTTC
>CAZXWM010000155.1:0-9073 GCA_964644215.1 uncultured Phormidium sp. | reverse complement strand
GAGGCGATCGCCCAATGGCAAGACTGGCATCCCCATCTGATCTGGATGGATATGCGAATGCCCGAAATGAACGGCTATGAAGCCACCGAATACATTAAAGCTCATTTAGAAGGACAAGCAACCGTGATTATTGCCTTAACCGCCAGTGCTTTGGAAAATGAGAAATCAGTGATTCTGTCGGCGGGATGTGATGATTTTGTGCGTAAACCTTTCCGAGAATCCCTAATTTTTGAGAAAATTGCCCAGTATTTGGGAGTTGAGTACTCCTATGAAGACTCATCGGTTCAGCCAGAAGCCGCAGGCGATACGCCGCTGCTATCCAACAGCGAGATGGTGGAGCGTCTCAGTCACCTGACGATCCCTTGGCGACAGGCTCTTAAAGATGCCGTTGAATTGGCAGACGAGGAGGTCATTTTAGAACTTTTGCAAGAGTTACCCCCCGAAGAAGCCCCCTTAGGGCAAACCATTCGCCAACTGGTGGCTGAGTTTCAATATGGTACATTATTAACTAGACTCTCATTTCCGTCTCTGGACTGATTCACATTTTAAGGACCCCTATCTATGACTCAGAAGCATCCTAGCGCTGACAGCTATCGAGGAGATATCCTAATTGTTGATGATACTCCCGAAAATTTAAAGTTTCTCTCTAAAACGCTGGCAGAGCAGTGCTATAAAGTTCGCAGTGTCACAGAAGGAGACATGGCGTTACGGGTTGCCAACGCCGCCCCCATTAACTTAATTCTCTTGGATGTTAAGATGCCAGGGATGGATGGCTATGAGGTCTGTTCTCGGCTCAAAAAAAATGATAAAACCAAGGATATTCCGGTTATTTTTATTAGTGCCTTGGATGACATGATTGATAAAGTCAAGGCATTTAATGTGGGGGGAGTGGACTATATCACCAAACCTTTTCACGTCGAAGAAGTCTTGGCTCGGATTGAAACCCATATTACCTTGGAAGCGGTTAAAACTGAAATTCTCAGGCTGAATGCGGAGTTGGAACATCGAGTCCGACAACGAACCCATCAACTGGAGAAGGAAATTTCGGCTCGTCAAGAAGCCCAGGAGCAACTGTTGCATGTGGCATTGCATGATTCGTTGACGGAGTTGCCGAATCGGGTTTTATTTATGAAGCAACTGGGTCGTATTTTGGCGCAGAGTAAGCAAAATGACGGCCATAATTTTTCCTTGCTGTTATTAGATTGTGACCACTTTAAGGTGGTGAATGATTCCTTGGGCCATGTGGTGGGCGATCGCCTGCTGATTTCCGTGGCCCGTCGCATTCAAACCTGTTTACCGCCTGGGGTGATGCTGGCCCGGCTTGGAGGCGATGAGTTTGCGATTTTAATCGAAGAGGATACTTCACGAGGCGATCGCGCCCTGGCTTTAGCCAACACCATTCAAGAGGAGTTGAGTTATCCCTTTCAATTAGGTTCTCAGGAAAATTTTACCAATGTCAGCATTGGAATTGTTCTGAGTCATCCTAGTTACGAACAACCCGAACATCTCTTGCGCGATGCCGATTCAGCCATGTATCAGGCGAAGGCGAAGGGGAAGACTAGTCAACAGATTTTTGACCCCAGAATGTACAGCCAAGCTATAGTTCGCCTGCAAATAGAGACGGACTTACGGCGGGCGATCGAGCGGGAAGAGTTTATTTTATATTATCAGCCGATTATTGACCTAAAAACAAGGCAAGTAGCCGGCTTAGAAGCCTTAATTCGTTGGCAGCATCCTACCCGTGGACTCTTACTTCCGGGCGAGTTTTTACCCATCGCCCAAGACAGTGATCTCATGAGTCAGATTGATGCTTGGGTGTTGCGAAAAGCCTGTTTACAACTGAGGGATTGGCAAGACAACGCAGCTCTTCCTGAATCGATTTTTATGTCCACGAATTTATCAGTCCATAACTTCTTACGAGAAGATATCACAGAAACCATATTCAATATCTTATTAGAAACAGGTGTTTCTGGTCATTGCCTCGAACTGGAAATTACCGAAGAAAGTATTGTCAGCAATCCTCAGCAAGTCAATTGTATTTTAACCGAACTCAAACATCGCAATATCAAATTTAGCATCGATGACTTTGGAACCGGCTATTCCTCCTTAAGCTATTTGCATCAATTCTCCGTCGATAGTTTAAAAATTGATCGCTCTTTTATTGAACGTCTTTCCTGTCGGGGATCGTTGCCCGGAAATAGCGAGATTGCCCAAACCATTGTTCAACTCGCAGCCAGTTTGAAGTTATCAGTCATTGCAGAAGGGATTGAAACCCTCGATCAATTGACTGTATTACAAGATTTAGACTGTACTTATGGTCAGGGATTTTATTTTTCGCGTCCCCTACCGGCAGAGGCGGCTTTGGGCTTTTTAAGCTATTGTCAGCAGTCGCGTTGACTCTGAATGAATGAATCTCAATATGAGCCTCTTTTTTGGCTTTCATGCCGATGTTAACAGGGTGAAAAAAATCATATCACGAGCGGCTGATGCTCTTTGGCTCTCAGGATGGTGTGAAAAAAATCAAGCCACTCAGGAGCCTTTTTTGACCTAAGTCAAGGACATTATCACAGTTTGATGACCACACTGGGGCCGTGGACAACCAATCTGTCCTTCACCCTGTCCTGAAAAGACTTGAAATCATGACAAATCCAACCCTTGACCTCAAGGTGGCGCGATCGCCCATTCAGCGATTTAGCCTACCGGCCTGGTTAGTCCTGGTGTGCGTTGTCACCTTCACCGTACTCATCGGGGCCGGGGCCGCTATCTACAAAAATGCGCCCCCCATCCCCGCCACGATTGTCTCCCCTCAACAGGAGACAGTTCTCACCCAGGAGAATATCCAACTCGGCCAAGAAACCTATCTGGGCCGAGGAGGACAGCATATCGGCAGCATTTGGGGCCATGGCAGTTATCTGGCTCCCGATTGGACCGCCGATGTTCTCCACCGTTGGGGATTAGCCACCGCTGGCGTTCTCTATCAAGACAATCCTGAGTTTAGCCAAGCTGACTGGGAATCCCTCTCAGAGATGGAACAGGCCCAACTGCAAGTTCAGGTGCAACAGAACTTTAAAACCAACCGCTATGACAGCCAAACCGAGAGTTTGACCCTCACATCAGCTCAAACTCGGGGACTCAGCAAAGTTTTTGAGGACTATCACGATCTGTTGTCTCGGGGATCTGTGCCTCATTCAATTCCCAGTGGTTGGTTCACTGACGACGAGCAAATTCGCAATGTCACGGCCTTCTTCACCTGGACGGCTTGGGCCGCGGCCGCCAACCGTCCCAATGCGCCGTTTTCCTATACCGCTAACTTTCCCCACGACGACTTAATTGGTAATCAGGCCCCGCCGCAATTCCTAATTTGGTCGATTGTCTCGGTGATTGTCTTGATTGCCGCGATCGCCCTCTTCTTATTTGTCTATCTCACCCAAGAAGACGCAGAAGAAGTGCAAGTGGTAACAGAACGTCCGAACATTCGCATCGCCACCCCCAGTCAGAAAGTGACCACCCTCTTTTTTGGCGTGGCCATGGCCCTATTTCTAGTACAGATGGGAATGGGAATGGTGACCGCTCACTACGCCGTAGAAGGAGATGGTTTTTATGGAATTCCCCTACAAGACTATCTCCCCTATGCCGCCTCCCGAACCTGGCATTTACAACTGGCCGTGTTCTGGATTGCCACCTGTTGGCTGGCGGCCGGACTCTATTTCGCCCCCCGTTTTGGCAAAAATGAACCGAAAGGACAAGCCTGGGGTAATGGCGGTCTCTTGACTGCACTAACCGTGGTTGTCGTGGGATCTCTAGTGGGATCTTGGGCCGGTGTGCAAGGCTTTCTCGGCGACAAGAGTTTTTGGTTCGGCCATCAAGGCTATGAATATGTCGAACTCGGACGACTCTGGCAACTGCTGCTCATTGGCGGTATGGTGTTTTGGCTGTGGTTAATGTACCGCGCCCTCAAACCCGCTCTCAAAGCCGAAGGTAGCAAAACGGGACTGAATCACTTTTTCCTCTACAGTGCCATTACCATCCCGCTGTTTTACTCGTCAGGGTTGATGTATAGCAACCATACTCCCTTGAGTATTGCCGAGTATTGGCGTTGGTGGGTGGTTCACCTCTGGGTGGAAGGCTTTTTTGAGGTCTTTGCCACGGTGGCGATCGCCTACCTTTGTAGTGAACTCGGGTTCCTCAAACGCTCCTCGGCCTTACGAGCAACCTATCTGACAACAGTTCTCTATCTCGGTAGTGGTGTCATTGGAACTCTACACCATCTCTATTTCTCGGGAACGCCAGTTTTTATCACAGCTATGGGATCGGTGGCCTCAGCCTTGGAGGTGGTTCCCCTCACCTTGATTGGCTTTGAAGTCGTCAAATCGATTCGTCTCTCTCAAGAGGCTCAAGGCTTCTATCGGATTCCCCTGAAGTTCTTTCTGGCTACCTGTTTCTGGAACCTGGTTGGTGCTGGGGTGTTTGGTTTCCTCATCAATCCACCCATCGTCCTCTATTATTCTCAGGGGATTAACACCACCCCCATTCACGCTCACTCGGCGTTATTTGGAGTCTATGGCTCTCTGGCTTTGGCTCTAATGCTGTTTGCTCTGCGGGAAATTACCCCCGATCGCGCCTGGAATGAAACCTGGTTTAACCGCTCGTTTTGGAGTATCAACATCGGCTTAGGGATGATGATGGTGTTTGGCCTGATTCCCAGTGGCTTCTATCAACTGGTGCAATCGGTCAATCACGGGACTTGGTATGCTCGCAGTGCTGAGGTGATTAGTTCGGCCTGGATGCACTGGACAGTCTGGCTACGGATTCCTGGGGATATCGTCTTTAGTTTAGGAGCCTTGTTGATGGTGATCTGTGTGGTGCGGGCGATCATTGCCATTTTCCAAGAACCCACTCAAGCACAACCCCGAGAAGCGTTAACGCCTGATCTCTCTCAGGGGTAAAACGTCGGTTTGCTCATTTTTGTTGATTCAATTTTTCAGGAGACATCATGACGACTTTATTCGAGAAACTTGGCGGAGAACCTGCCATTGATGCTGCGGTAGACAAGTTCTACAACCGAGTGTTGAACGACGATCGCATCAAACATTTCTTTGCCGACACCAACATGACTCGCCAGCGGCAACATCAGAAAGCCTTTCTCACCTATGCTTTAGGTGGCGGTGGTTACACGGGCCGCTCGATGCGGCAGGCTCACAAGGCTTTAGTCGAAGAACAGGGCCTACAAGCTGAACATTTCGATGCCGTGGCTGAGGACTTGCTCATCACTCTAAAAGAGATGGGGGTTGCTGAGGATTTACTCTCGGAAGTTGCCGCTGTTGTGGGCAATATTCAGCATAAGAAAGATGTCTTAAATCAATAAGTCATCCCTGGTGTGACACCATCTAAAAAACCCGATCGCCGGCCGGCGATCGGGTTTCTCTCTCATGCTAATGGAATGGATCAGGGTTGGCTTAGGCCCTTAAGCTTAAGGGTTCGGATTGATGAGACTTCTGCGTGTCCTGGGATGGCAGGGCATTTAGGACATCCCCATACTTAAAGGCTAGATGGCCGAACTCACGGGAGAGCCAGTCCAGGGTGAAGTTGCCCCCTTGGCGATCGCTTTCACAGGCGATCGCTTGCGAAATGAGCAAGGCTAACTCCTGTAATGTGAACTGCTCTAAGATTTGCTTTTGTCGCTCATTCAATCTAACCATATCCAAACCTCCTAAGCTAGTTTTAGCTTAGCAATTGTTATTCAAGAAATTCTTAAAAAAACATAAAATGTAACATCTTGCTGTCAGTTCTTGGTAATGCTTGTGATTTTTAAGTAAAACCACTGAGATTTGAGCCTAGATGTTCATCTCCTCTGATCCCCATTGCGTTTTAGACTATCCTCCTCTCGCCTCACTCAGATACCCTCTGGAGGACTTACGTCTAACTCGGGGATAAATGTCTGTGAAATGGATACCCTCTTGACCGGTTTTGGTTTTAATCGTGATGAGCGGACTCTAGGTTAGGGACTTGGTAAATGACCCAATCTTCTTCGCGATCGAGAATTGGATAGGGAATCTCTCCATGCCAGTCTTGGCGAGTGAGTACATAGTCGGCGGCGAACTGCTGAGCCAATAGCGTCAGTTGCTCTGGGGTATGCTCTTTATAACTCGGGGCCAGAACTTGGAAGCTTTGCCATCGCCGAAACCACTCTTGCATTCCGCGATCGCTAAAGGGAATACTCTTAAACGCAAACACCACAGAGCGTTGGCAATAAGTACGGAACTGGTGACTTGAACCGGGAATTAAAATCAGAGCATCCTCTGGCGTTGTCTGTTGAACACGCCTCCCTAAATGATACAGTGGATCATTTAGGTTACGAGTAAAAGAGATACGACCTGTGAAGGGATTTTGTAGGGGAGGCGGTAGCTTCTCTTGGAGTCCCAAAATCAGAATCAGTAAGGGAACTAGGCTCATACCATAGCTCAAGAGAGTAACGGGTTTGGAAAAGCGTTTCCATTCCGCCAAAATTGACCTAAGTTTTTCAGCTATGGCCGGTATCATCAAACATCCCCAAAGAATCCCCAGCCAGCCGAGATCGCGAATCGCTTGACTGGGGTTATTTTTAAGCTTTAAAATCAACAAGATGACGGCGATCGCCAGAGCGATTCGGCTCTGAACTGAACTCGTCCAAGGTCGCCAAGTTTGAGTCACAACTAAGGTGACAAGAAGGGGCGCAAACCAGGGGCTTGAATCGAGAATAAGAAGTATAACAAGTAGCAGAGCGGAGCCTACATTTCGTTGTCGATAAAATGTTTGAGCTAAGAGGCTAAATCCGAGTAAAGACAATAACTGCATGAAGGGCGTGAGTCGAGCTAATTGTAGTTTGGCAACTAGGCTGATTGGATAAAGTTCGACAAAAATATAGCCAAAAGGCAATAGTAAAGCACCGAAGACAATTGGAACTAATAGATTCTGCTTCTGTTTAGGCTGCAATGATGGCAAGGTGGCGATATTGATGATTCCTGCGATCGTAAACAGGATAAAATCTCGCCATTTGGGATACCCTAAACTAGAAAAAATAATATGATGAGGATGGCGAATTTCTCCGTAAATATGGATAAATTCTTGGTGACTGAGGAGTTCACTACTGGTCACACCGGCCAGTTTCATAGGGATATAAACACAGGCCGCCAAACCACCTAAGGCAAAACAAGATAAGATTAGAGTCTTGAGACGGCGATCGCGGCACGCTGACACTAACAGTAACGGTAGCATTAATACACCAGGAAAAATACCGACTAAAAATTGAAAAAGACTGGCAAGACCAAATAAGAAATAGCCCCGAATCCAGCGATTAGAATAACAGCAAAAAAATCCCCAAGTCACGAATCCCATTGACCAAATTGCGGGGATTGGCTCAGTACGAAAGAGATCCACAAATCCAACAGTTCCCACCGAGGCACTTAAGGCAAGAAAGCTAACGGTGGCGGCTGTAACCCATGAGCCATTAAACCATTTGGACAGAGCAAACAAGCCTGAAACAAAGCCAATATAAGATAAGCTATAAATTCCAAAATAAATCCAAGCCAAGGGAAGACCCAGGCTCATTAACGCCATAATGACGATTTGGTAATAGTAGCGCGGGGAAAACTGCGTGAACTCTTGAACATAAAAGTCATGAGGATATAAATCCGGATTGCTGAGAATGTCAAGATACGGGAAATGATTGAGTAAATTTTCTGAAGGGAAGTCATAGCCGTAGGCGATTAGAGATGCGAAGATAACACCTAAAATGACGAAGAATTTAGGAGTGAAGAGGACGCGAGATTTCAACATAACTTGCAAGTTCTAAAAAATCCACTGAATTGAACTCAAACATCCTTCAAATATCAAGCCAATATCAAGCCAATATCAAGAAGTCAGTGGGGATTGAATTCGAGTCCAATTGAGAAAACGATCAGTACAATGAACCGCAAGGCTTTAAGGAAAAAACGAGTCAGTTAGACGAGCTTTAGTCTGTTGTAGGCGAGAAAAATTTAGATGTCAAGCTGATTCTGGCTAGATTGCAGACAGAAACCGCGATATACTCCAAACGGACACGGATCACCTCAACAAACGATTCAAGAGACGACTATGGTAGCGGTAGCAATTCTGGCAGCCGGACGGGGAACCCGCATGAAATCTTCACTCCCAAAAGTGTTGCATCCCCTGGGCGGACGCTCTTTAATTGAGCGGGTGTTAGGGAGTTTAGACCCCATCGCCCCCGATCGCATCTTTCCCATCATTGGCTACCAGGGCGATCGCGTCCAAGAGGCCCTCAGTCACCATCCCCATCTGGAGTTTGTCGAACAATCCCAACAACTCGGAACCGGCCATGCCGTACAACAGCTTCTCCCCTATCTCGAAGGCTATCAGGGGGAACTGCTGGTCCTCAACGGCGATGTTCCCCTACTGCGAACGAGTACTCTGCAACAGCTTCTACAAACCCACCGCGATCGCCAAAACGCCGCCACCGTACTCACAGCCCAACATCCCACCCCCCAAGGCTACGGACGAGTATTCTGCGATCGCCGTAACGTCTTTGAACAAATTGTCGAAGATCGCGACTGTACCACCGCCCAAAAACAAAACCCCCGCATCAACGCCGGAATCTACTGTTTTGACTGGGAAAAACTGGCCCAAATCCTCCCCAAACTGCAAGCCAACAACGATCAGGGAGAATACTATATCACCGATGCAGTGAACTACCTCAATCCCGTCACCGTCGTCGATGTCGAGGATTACCAAGAAATCTTTGGCGTGAACGATCGCAAACAACTGGCCGTTGCCTACGATATCCTCCAGACTCGTCTCAAAGACAAAGCCATGGCCAGCGGCGTTACCCTCGTCGATCCCCACAGCATCACCCTCGACGATACCGTTGTCCTCGAACCCGACACCATCATCGAACCCAACTCCCACATTCGCGGCGATAGCGTGATTCAACGCGGAAGTCGTATCGGGCCAGGAAGTCTGATTGAAAACAGTCACATCGGCGAAAACGTCACAGTTCTCTATTCCGTCATCTCCGACAGTGTCATCGCCGCCGACAGTC
>CAZXWM010000154.1:928-9077 GCA_964644215.1 uncultured Phormidium sp. | reverse complement strand
TTGGGTTGCACTACCACTTGAGCGAGCCAGATAAATCCCTGAGAGTACCATGGCAAATGCCAGCCAGTTCGTCCAGTCTAGGGCTTCGGCGAAAATTGCCCAAGCCAGGATAGCGGTTAAAATCGGCTCTAAGAGCAGAACAACAGCGATAAATCCCGAGGAAAACTGTTTGAGGCTATAGACGAGCAGTCCTTGCCCTAAGACTTGACAGACGAGGGCCAGAGCGGCGACGGCTAGCCAGACTTGCCAGGTTTGGGGGAATAGCTGCTCTTCTAAGAGGCTGGCGATGGGAAACAGCAGCAGGGTGCCAACGCTGCAACGCCAGAGGAGAATGGTACTGGTGCTCAGGCGCGATCGCAATCCCTCGACGAGCAGTAAATTGGTTCCATAAAAGACCGCCGAGAGCAAGGCTAAGCCATCTCCGAGCAGATGCTCATGGCTGATTTGGAAGTCTTCAACACCGATGGCAATAGCCCCCAAAACGGCGATAACGGTTCCAAGGATAAAACGACGATCAAACTGTTGTCCTAGGAGAAGCCAGCCCCCTAGACTGGTGAAAATTGGCGTGAGGTTGCGCAGTAAGGTTGAGTTGGCAATGCTGGTTTCGGTCAGCGATTGAGCCCACAGGACCACGGAGGCGGAGGAAACGGCGGCCACAGCAATAAGTTGAATACTGTCCTTGAGGCGGTCTGCTGATGGCTCTTCCCGGTCTTGTGTCCAGGTTAGGGAGAGGCTTGGCGGCCAAGGTTGACGCCAGTCTTGAATGGCTGTTAAGGCCCAAAAAGCAACGGTGGCAATGACCAAACGATTCAAAACTGTTGCGTTGGCCCCGAGTTCCTGTTCGGCAAAACGAATGAAAATGGCGGCACAGGAGACGGCCACAATGGCCAGAGTTAGGCTCAGCAGAGGGAACAGTTTAAGTGAGGGGATATCGGCAATGGTTTGCTCGGTTGAGTTAAGGCTTTCCCTCATTGTTTTAACGTCTGTTTAACCGCTCGACACGACATCGTCAGATTTATAGATTACACTAATTTCAATAATGATTCAATTATGATATTTTTTTCTGTAAATTTATAGAAACTCCTCAAGAAACAACGACATTTTAGGGTACTATAGATTCAATAAATCGAAAGTGAACATCTTTTTGAAGATGTTTTGGCTTACGCCCTGGACTACGTTATGGCACTATGAACAGTCCCCTCAGAGCGTTGTTTTTTAATGAGACTAACCATTAACTTGTGGAACTTCTAACAATTTCAATGATTGGAGTCGGACTGGCGGCGGATGCTTTTGCGGTCTCCCTTACCAGTGGCTTGTATATCCGTCATCTCAAATGGCAAAAAGCCTTTAAGGTGGCGATCGCCTTCGGCATCTTCCAGACAATTATGCCACTCCTGGGTTGGGGTCTAGGCGTTGGCTTTCGCGATTACATCATTCGCTTCGATCATTGGGTTGGATTTATTGTACTGACCCTACTCGGTTTGCGCACCATTTATGAGGCGATCGCCGATGATGAAGATCGTGAACCCTTTAACCCCCTCAACATCGAAACCCTCTTTTTTCTAGCCGTTGCCACCAGTATTGATGCTTTAGCCGCTGGGTTAGGCTTTGCCGTCTTAGAAACCCCAATTCTGGTGACAATTGCCGTGATTGGGGGAATTACGTTCTGGCTATGTTTTGGAGCAGTTTATCTGGGCCATCACTTTGGCGATCGCTTTCAGGATAACGTAGAAGTCATTGGCGGGTTGATTTTAATTCTCATCGGTAGCCGTATTCTCTGGCAAGGCCTTACCGCCTAGGCCAACCCTGAGACAAGAACGCTCGACCAACATCCCAAGCTAAAAAGCCGCTTAACCGAAGTCAAGCGGCTTTTTATTAAAGGTGGCGGGAGGCGGATTTGAACCACCGACCTTCGGGTTATGAGCCCGACGAGCTACCAGACTGCTCTATCCCGCGTCGCCTTTACTACTATAACCAAACGGATCAGGATTTGGCAACCCCTGGAGCAATTTTTTTTTGAATCTGCCAGGCTAACGTCGCTCAACCCCTTACAGCATCACCAATTCGCCTTCAATATTTAAACGTTTAAACTCATTGATCACCGTGAAGCGTTCCGCGAGGGCATCAGCCTGATCCGGTTGAATCCAGCCTAACTGGCGCAACAGATGCAGAGCAACAGCGTATTTAGCCCGTTTCGAGCCATCCGTGACCTTAATCGCCAATCCCATACCATCGCCGGTTCGGCCCACACATTGAATGCCCTCAGCGCCAGCTTTACTGACGAGGGAGCCATTGCTGATGCGCATCACTTCCGTATCAAAATGCCCCTCACCGCCAACCATGTCAGGATGGTGAGTCATGGCGCGGACAATCCGTTCCATATCCAGACTATCCCCTGAGGCCAGTTGCGCGAACAGAGAGGCCATCTGATTTAACTGCATGAAATAGGTGGGAGCGCCGCAGTCGTCGCGAGCCACCATTAACTCATCAGGGGGCATATGCAGCAATTCCGCCACTTTGCCCAAAATTAGGGTTTGAACGGGGTGATTGCGTTTGAGATAGGTCGTTAGAGGCACCTGTCGCTGTTGACAGACGGCCAGCATTCCGGCGTGTTTCCCAGAACAGTTATGTTCAAGGGGCGATCGCTTCCCCTGGGGAATGGGGCACAGGAGTTGTTCGGGTTCAATCGAACATTGCCAAAGAATGCGGAACACTTGACGCACCTGCTCAATACGAGCTTGGTGGGAACCACACATAATCGCCAAATCGCGATCGCTGAGGTGATAGCGTTCGAGGGTTCCCGTGGAGGTAACCGCGAGAGCTTGAAAGGGTTTGAGAGCTGAACGGATAAAGGTAGCCGTTTCAGGATCACCAGCGGCGGATAGCACCCGCCCTCGGCGATCGCAGACGACGGCTTGGACATAATGTTTTGACTCAACAATTCCTTCGCGTAACAGTTGAACTTCCAGGGGGTGGCTGTGATGACGTTTGGCCATAGGATTAGGATATTCAGCAACAGATAGGGGACTAGGCAAGGCTCCAGGCGATCGCACTCACCACAAGAAACAATCCTAACCCGGCAGCGGTTCGGCGCAAGCGTTGGAAAATCGGTTGCAGTTGATACTCAACGATCAGGCGATCGCGAGCTAAGACGGCCTCCGTTTTCGTCCAAATTTGTCCGTCATACCAACCCGACTCTTCATAAATCACAATTGGGCTGTTGAGGCGATCGCGGATATACTTCCAGCCCAAAAACAGTCGCAACACCGCCAACCCCAACACCAACGTTGCCCCCAGGCTAGCACTGAGGGCAAACTGTAGCGGAAACCGCTCCGGGGTAAAACTGGCGGCGGCGATGGGGGCAACAATCAGCCAACTGGGAAGCCAAATCCAGGCTAAGCTCTTGAGATAACCGGGGAGGGTTGCCTGGCTAGCACGAAACAGACATCCATCTTTCAGGGCTTGATATTCCTGAATCGGCTGTTGCTCTTGGGGAACGGGACATCGAGAAATATCGAGATCGTTCATGCGGCTTGTTGACAGAGATGACAAGGAGGTTACGAGGAGACGCTGGAGTTGGCGATCGCCGACAGTTCAATGCGTTCAGCATGGCCCCAGAAGGCTTCAAGATTATAAAATTCCCGTTCTTCGGGCATCAGGATATGAACCAGCACATCCCCGTAGTCTTGCAGAACCCAAATTCCCTCAGATAGCCCTTCGACGCGGACGGGATGACGGTCTAAATCGACTTCTACTTGAGCTTGAATGGCCTGGGCGATCGCCCGCACCTGAACCCGCGAGAAGCCGGTAACAATGAGAAAGTAATCGGCGAGATAGGAGACTTCCTCAACTCGCAACACAACGAGATCTGCCCCTTTGCGATCTTCAGCGGCTTGGACGGCCGACGCAACGAGGCGATAACTCTCGGAATCACTGACAGGGGGGCGATCGTGAGAGGAAACGGTAGGATTGGACAGAGCAGGGGAATGAGGCTTATCGGTCATAGAATTGCCAAATCGTTAGGGTTCGGGAGGTATGATTATCGTATTTTTGTTGATATCCTAGCAAACCTGGACGTTTAATGCAGAAACGGCCCTGGATTCCCAGGGCCGTCATCTCAACAATCTTCGGGCGCGATCGCCATCAAAGATTGACTCAAGCCGGAGTCAGGACGAGGTTGCTGTAAGTCGGCAGACCTCTCCTTAGGCTGTTCCCTGTTCCCTGTTCCCCGTTCCCTGTTCCCTGTTCCCCCATGAAAATTGCCACTTGGAATGTCAACTCAATCCGTACACGCCAGGGACTTGTCTGTGACTGGCTTCAAGCCAATCCTGTCGATGTTTTATGTGTCCAGGAAACAAAGGTGGTCGATCGCGACTTTCCCCGAGAACCCTTTGCCGATCTTGGCTATGAGCTGGCCGTCTCGGGGCAAAAGTCCTATAACGGGGTGGCGATCATGAGCCGATCGCCCCTAAACGACGTTGAGATCGGTTTTTCTCCCAGACTCGGGGCTGAGGTGGTGGGAGAACTCGACGTGCAAAAACGGGCGATCGCCGCCACCGTCAACGGGATTCGTATTATCAACCTCTATGTCCCCAATGGCGGTGACTACAACAGCGATAAATACGACTATAAACTGCGTTGGCTGAACCAACTTTACGACTATACGAAATTAACTCTTGACAAATACTCGGATGTATGTATATGCGGTGACTTCAACATTGCCCCCGATGACCGCGATATCCATACACCGCCGGGTAAAACCCCCATCGTTGGGACTACCCCTGTCGAACGCGAGGCCCTACAGCAGTTTCTCAGTTTGGGGTTAGCCGATGCCTTTCGGAAATTCAACTCAGAGGCGCAACAGTATAGCTGGTGGGACTATCGAGCAGGAGCCTTCCCACGGAATCGGGGTTGGCGCATCGATCACCATTATCTGACTGAGGATCTCTACCAACGGGCCAGCACCTGTATCATTGACCGCGAACCCCGACAATGGACGAAACCCAGTGACCATACCCCAGTGGTGGTGGAATGGCCCGATTAGTCTTGGCGAATTAGTCTTGGCGATCGCGTTGACGGGCCACAATCAAATTACTCCGGGCCAAAGCATCGCTCGGATTGAGAGCCAACGCCTGTTCAAAAGCCTCAATGGCCTCCCCATAGCGTTCTAAATCAAACAGAGTCGCCCCGAGATTGTTCCAGGCGTTGGCATAATCGGGATTAAGGTCTAAAGCCATACGATGGGCGTTCAGGGACTCCTCATAGCGGTCCAAATAGGCTAGAGACACCCCCATATTGTCCCAAGCCAGTTCCTCACCACTATCGCCCCAGCGTCCGTCCCCTTCAATAGCCGCCAAACAGGAGTCCACAGCGGCCTCATGCTCTCCCAAACTGCCCAAGGTGGCGCAACGGTTCGCCAGGGCTAGGGAGTAGTTAGGGGCCAGTTCCAGGGCGCGATCGTGGGACTCCAGGGCCGCCTCAGTTTCGCCAATTTCATCGAGGGCGTTGCCACGATTCGTCCAAGCCCGTTCATCGTCAGGATCAGTTTCAATGAGGGTATCACAAGCCGTAATCGCCTCCTGTGCTGTGCCGGTGACACAGGTTTCATACCAGTCTTGAGCCTGGATATCCTGGATATTGGCGTCCGACTCAGACTCCGACACCTCGGACTCAGACCCCGATTGAGCGTTAGCCCGAGGTAATCCTGGCTCTGGCAAGGCCACAAGGCTCATGACCAGAAGCGATCCACCGCCGATAGTTTTAATGAGAGAGTTCATAATTGGGTCAGGGCATAACGATGATGCCCCCTATTTTGACCGAAATTATGCCGTTTGTTGCAGAAGAGCGTCCAGTTCTCCCTTAGAATCGAGGGCGTGCAAGTCATCACAGCCGCCAATATGTTGGTCATTGATAAAGATTTGCGGCACACTTCTACGTCCACCAGTCCGTTGGGCCATTTTATCCCGCGCCTCGTTGTCTCCTTGGATGTTATGTTCGGTGAACTCCACGTTTTTACGTTTTAACAAGGATTTAGCACGGATGCAGTAAGGACAGAAAGTCCAGGTATAGATTTCGACGTTAGCCATGATTTAGGATGCGATCGCGCAACAACTCTCCAATCTTAGCAAAACGTTACGCTTTACAAGCAAGAAGCGGTTCCTGTTCCCCGTTCCCCGTTCCCCCCTTTTGCCTTTTGCCTTTTGCCTTTTGCCTTCTTCCCCCCTGTTCCCTGTTCCCTGTTCCCTGTTCCCTCTATCTAGCATATTCCACCAATTGCAATAAGCGTTGCCGCAGCGTCGCCAGACCAAACCCAGCGGTAGCGGAGATGAAGGTAGCCTGAGGATATTCTTCCTTCGCCAGTTCCAACGTATCCCCGTCCACCGAGTCGATTTTATTGAACACCAACAAAATCGGACCTGGGGTAATGGGCATCTCAGCTAAAATTCCCATCACAGAATGGATCTGATTTTGCCAAGCCCCATGAGATAAATCCACCACATGGAGGAGTGCATCAGCTTCGGTGACTTCTTCGAGGGTGGCCCGGAAGGCATCAACGAGGGCCGGGGGAAGTTCGTGGATGAAGCCCACCGTGTCGGTTAGGACTAATTGATGGACGATATGGGTCACATCCTCTTGAATGCTGAGGCGGCGGGTGGTGGGATCGAGGGTGGCGAAGAGTTGATCGGCGGTGTAGATGTCTGAGTTAGCCAGAACATTAAGCAGGGTGGATTTCCCGGCGTTGGTATAGCCGACAAGGGCGATGGAGGGAACCTCTTGGGCTTGGCGTTGCTGACGCATTCGCGCCCGATGGGCCTGGAGGTTAGTGACTTCCCGTTGTAGCCGCGAAATTCGCTGGCTAATGGCCCGCCGTTCGGTTTCGAGTTGGGTTTCACCGGGGCCTCGGGTCCCAATTCCTCCCCCCAGTCGGGACATTTTTTGGCCTTGGCCGGTGAGGCGGGGTAGGCTGTATTCGAGTTGGGCCAGTTCCACTTGCAGTTTCCCGGCCCGAGATTGAGCGCGTTGGGCGAAGATATCCAGGATAACTTCGGTGCGATCGACGACACGCACCCCGAGGCGTTTTTCCAGGTTGCGGACTTGGGCCGGGGAGAGATCGCGATCGAACACGACTAAATTCGCCCCGAGGGTTTGTACGGCCAGGGCCAGTTCATCGACTTTCCCGGACCCGATAACGGTTTGGGGATGGGGCCGCGATCGCCCCTGTTGGATGGTTTGCAGCACCACTCCGCCAGCAGTATCGACGAGTCGCACCACTTCGGCGAGATGTTCTTCAAACTCGGTTTCACTGGTGTTCTGAGTGCGTAATCCGACTAGGAGGACGCGATCGCTATCACTGTCGACGGATTGGCCAACAAATTCCCGTTCAAACTCTCCTTCGAGGGCTTCGACGAGATCGAGGAAATCCTGTTGGGCGATCGCCTCTAGGGTCATGTCCTCAGATACCGTCCAACTGGCTTCGCTGGGGTTGGGGACCAGATGAGCCAGATAGGCCCGGTGGACATAGCCTGTTTCGCCGCCCCCGCGTCGCTGAAACCCGGAACCGGTTAGGGTGAGGCAAATTAGGGCATCGAGACGCTGGATAGCCATCGCCGTCAGGGTAGCGGTTCCCGGTTGATCCCGTTTCAGTTGGGTGGCGATGCAACGAATCCCACTGAGACGACTGGCCCCGTAGCGAGGGAGTTCGAGGGGCGGGATTTGGGTTTGCCGAGGACTTCCCACGCCGACGCGGATGACTTGGCCACGACGGTTGAGATAGGCGGAGACGGGTTTCCCTAAATCGGTACTGATAGCCGCCAGACGCTGGGCGAACTCCGGTGTGGTGAGGCGATCGCCCGGTAAGCGTTGATGATACAACCGTTGCAGTTGTTTGAGTTGGCTGGATTTGAGTCCTTTGAGGTCTCCGTAAATATGATGATTAATAGAGCATTCACCCCGCTTTCGAGGGTCCGCGCGACAAGTGTTAATGTGTTAGTTTAGCGAATTTCGCTAGGGCTAGTCGAGAATTGAGAAACCCACCCTGCCTCAATCTGGGTGAGAGAGGACTGGGTGGGTGTTTGTTTGCGAAATTATGAGACCGATTACCGTCCGCCAATGGCAATGTTAACCGCGCTGGATGGCTTGTCGAGAGACT
>CAZXWM010000154.1:0-918 GCA_964644215.1 uncultured Phormidium sp. | reverse complement strand
TGCTCACGGCTATCACCGGCTTGAGTCAAGTTGGGAACCAGGTTACGGGCTTGTAGGGTCATGTGGAACTGAAGATGAGCCACGTAATCACCGATATCCTCGTGCGCGTTTTGTCCGTGATGCGATAGGGATGCGTTCAAGGGAGTTCTCCTGCCAAACTTGGCGTAGTCAGCTAGTTTCGTGTTCTGGGTAGAACGTTAACACGAGTGCTTCGCTTGCTCAGTGCGATCGCAAGAAAGCTTAACACTTTAGAATTTGGGGGTGGGGTTAGAGAACGCCTTTGGAACTGGGAATGGTGCTGGCCCGGCGGGGGTCGATTTCTACGGCCATGCGCAGCGATCGCGCGAAGGCTTTGAAGGTAGCTTCAATAATATGATGGGAGTTGAGGCCATCGAGTTGGCGGATATGTAGGGTCAGTTGCGCGTGGTTGACGATGGCGACAAAGAACTCTCGCACCAGTTGCGTGTCATAGGTTCCCACCCGTTCTGTGGGAATCTCCAGACCATAACTCAAGTGGGGTCGTCCTGAGAAGTCGAGGGCCACTTGAATCAGGGATTCATCGAGGGGTGCAACGAAATGACCGAAGCGAACAATCCCCTTGCGATCGCTCAGCGCTTTGGCTAATGCTTGTCCCAGGGTAATCCCCACATCCTCATTGGTATGGTGGTCATCAATCTCCCAATCCCCCACGGCGTTGACGTCTAAATCAATCAGCCCATGAGAGGCGATTTGGTGCAGCATATGGTTGAGGAAGGGAATCCCGGTGTTGGCGTGACATTGACCGGTTCCATCGAGGTTGACGCTAACCTGGACATCGGTTTCCCCAGTTTTACGAGAGACGCTGGCTTGACGTTGGGGGAGAGTCAGTTGGGGACGAGTTTCGGACGTTTGCATAGTTTCGAGTGAGTTCGGGAGCTG
>CAZXWM010000153.1:0-9101 GCA_964644215.1 uncultured Phormidium sp. | reverse complement strand
CGACCTAAAACGCATCTGATGTGACTGGAGAATAACTCTCCTATTTATTCTGGAACGAGGCGAGAAACTCGCGGATTTTCTCCGCCGCAACATCCCGTCCTCCTAAACCAAACGCCAGGGCGATCGCGATCGCTAACGCACCCAACAACAACCCAAAAGCCAGGTTGACAATATCCGGGGCAATCCCCATCTGTTGCAGGGCCATGGCCACCACAAAGACGATAATAGAGACCCGTGCCACTTGTCCGAGCAATTGAGCATTCGCCGAACCCGAACCCACAATTAAATTGTGAACCAAGTTGGCCAAATACAAACCAATACCGAGAACCACCAGTCCGGCTAAAATGCGACCGAAGATGACCAGTAACCCGGAGACAATTGTGTTCAGAGCCGGAATTTCCAGGACATCGACAGCGGCAATAATACCGAATAACTCAATGCCAACCCAGAGGATAATTCCCACAAACTCAGACGGAGTGCGGCTTCCTTGGAAGCGAGTCATCGCACCCGGCTCCTCAGGGTTGCGAGGAGGTGGATTCAGACCTAACGCCGAGAAAACGTTATTGAAGCCGACACTGGTGAGTAAGTTCGTGACGAACTCCGACACCAAGCGACCAATAAAGAAGGAAATCGCGACAATTAAGGCCGCAGTGAAGATTTGAGGCAGGAAGTCTAAGACGCGCTGCAACATCGAAATCGCTGGGCCAGACACCGCAGCAATTTGCAGAGCATCCAAGGCCGCAATGGCGATGGGGATTAACACCAACACATAGACAAAGGTGCCAATGAGACCCGATAGGGTCATGCCCCCCATCTGTCCGAGACCGACACGAGAGCCAAGATTGTCCACACCTGTCGCCGCCAGGAGATTGGTGACGATACCACGTACCACTCGTGCCACGAGCCAGCCGACAACACCAATGGCAACGGCTGTCAGGATCTGCGGTAGGTAGGAGAGGATTTTCTCAACCATGGCTTGCAGAGGTTGAAGTAACCCTTGCAAACCGAGTGTGTCAAGGACAATCGGCAGGAATAGAAGGATGATGAACCAATAGAGGATATTGGCCAGAGCTTCATTGACGAGGAAGGGGCTAGACCCACCCGATTGTTCCGCCAGACGTTCATCGAGCCGGAAGCTTTCAAGTCCTTTATTGAGCAGGACTTTACAGAGCGTTGCCAACGCCCAAGCCACAATCAGTAGAACAGCGGCGGCGGCGATGCGGGGTAGATAATCGAAAATCTCTTCGAGGAATCCCGACAGGGGTGCCGAGACAATTTCCAGGTCGAGGACGTTGAAAAACGCCAGAAAACCAAACAGCAGGATGATCCAATAGACAATCTTCGCCACCCAAGTTTCGATGGGAAAGTCGGTGGCTTGATTACCGGTGATTGACCCAGCGATCTTGTTGTCAATGTCGGTGCGGTGCAGCAGTGCCTTAACGGCGCTGGCGGCCAGGGTCGCCACAATCCAAAAGAGGATGAGGATGGCGACGGCCCCGATGATACTGGGGATAAAGCCCCCGAGGGTATCGCTAATGCGATTCCAAAAGCCGGCCAAGGTGGTGGGGGTCTCACCATTGGCTTGGGCAAGAAGACGAGGGATTGCTTCGTCCGGTGGATTTAGAGACCAAAGGTCTAACATACTTAGTTATGACGCGATCGCAACCTACCTTCAGTCAAACCTACGGTCAAATGTAGTCGAGACTGAGGAAGCCCGATGCGCCCTCCGTATAACGACAGATGCAATCAGAGGCAGCGGTCAACAGGAGAGGACTCCCATTGCAGTCCGTTGCGTCTAGTCTTGGTTTGGTTCAGTCTTTAGATAAAAGACTTAGAACGCAAAACTATCATAGCTATGTTGCCGTAATCAGCAGCACTTGGAAACATACTACAGAAATAATCAGATTCATCCTAGTTTTCAGGGGTTTTTCCCCTTGTCTTTCAAAGGATAACTCTATTTGTCAATCACAATTTGGTGATTCGACTCAGACGCGCCCCCTAGGGTATGTCAAGATAATTCCCAGGGCGATCGCCCAGAATTGGCGTAAATCGCTCAGTCCTACCTCAGCTTCTCGTTAGCTTGTTGTTAGGGTTGCAGCAACGCCTGCACCAAACTTTACACCGAACCTTACACCGAATCTTGCACCGAATTGGTGAACGTTGAATGTCTTTAAGTCGTGTTTTTGAGCAATCTATTTATATTCGTGCTAGTGCAACAACTGTGGAACGATGTCTCACGGATTTGGAGTTGATGCACGGCTGGCTCAATCCGGCCCTACGCTGTGAACCCATTGGCGACTGGGATGATGCTCTCGGGGCGACATCTCGTTTTGTCATCCAAATCCCGCTGCTGAAGCCGAGTTTAACCAGTCGTATCGTAGAACGGGAGCCAGGATTAGTGGTTTGGTCCTTTGAAGGATTCTTCGTGGGCCGCGATCGCTGGGAATGCCAACCCCAGATTGAAGGAACCCTACTTCTGAACCGCTTTGAGTTTTCCATTCCCAATCCTCTGATCGCCTTTGGCTTCGATCGCATCGCCGCCGATTGGACCCGTGAGGACATGCAGGCCCAGCTTCGTCGCCTCAAACGGGTTGCCGAGCGAACCTATCGTCAGGGAGCCTAAGAGATGGCAGCCATCGACCTCTACAGAGACATTCGGGGCCAGGGGGAGGTGATTCTCTGTCTTCACGGCCATCCGGGCAATCGTCAGAGTATGGCCGTCTTCACCGATGCCCTTTCGGCCCACTATCGCACTATCAGCCCCGATTTACGGGGGTATGGTCTCAGTCATACCTCAACGCCGTTCTCAATGGCCGACCATCTCGATGATCTCGATGAGTTATTAACTCGCCTGACTGTTGAAAAATTCTGGTTACTGGGTTGGTCTTTGGGAGGGATTCTGGCCCTAGAACTGGCCCTACGGCATCCCCATCGTGTTCTGGGACTCATTGGCATCGCGACGGCGGCCCAACCCCGCAGTGACCATCCCCCCATCTCACGCTCAATGTTGGCCTATAGTGCTTTGGCGGGAATTAGCAATGGTTTGATTCCAGGTCATCCCTGGATTATTGAGCATTGGGGACGGCGATCGCTGTTTCAGTATCTTGTGGCTCAGCAAACTCCGGCGGTGTACCGCTATTTAGCCCGAGAGGGGATATTTGCCTATTTGGGAACCAGTCCTTTGGCCCGCCAAGCCCTCTCTCAAGCCCTACGAGACGGCTATGATCGGCGATCGCGGCTAGGGGAGATTCGTTGTCCCTGTTTGTGGCTTATCGGCGATCGCGATCGGCACATTACCCCAGCCGCCAGCCAAGAAACAGCGCGGCTTCTTCCCCACTGTGATGTGAGAATTTATGAAGAAACCGCGCATCTTTTTCCTTGGGAAGTTCCCAACTTGGTTTGTCAAGATATCTTGACTTGGCTGACACACCCTGAACGAACATTCCCCGCTACATCTGACCACTAAAAGCGGGCTTTGGGGCCGACTTAGGGAACTCCGTGGCCTCATCGAAAATGGTCAGTTGTGAGGGTTTATAACGCCCCACTTGAGCCTGAATCCCCTGGGCGCCCTCGCTTTCGAGGTCTTCGACATAGCCGACTTGAGCGCTGCGTGCCTCTTTCTGGGATAGGAACGGCCCAAAATAGTAGGTGCATTGGGGCTGATCGGTTTGAACTTCAACCCACCACGCTAAGCCGATGAGTTGCAGAATGTTAATGAAAAATTCCTTCATGACGTTTGCCCGTATGTTAATTGATCTCGAAAGCTGGTGAAGCCAACAGACTCGCTGCTGTTACTTTACAGTTCTTTATACTTTGCCCGTGGTGTTTTGGCAACACCCGCAAACTCGGTCAAACCGAGAGGGAACGATGACATCTCGATACTACTACGATCCCCAATTTTTGAGCTGTAGTCGATTCGACCAACGTTGACGATAGATTTCATAGAGGGCCATCCCGGCCGCGACTGAAACGTTAAGACTTGGAGTACTACCGGCTAACGGGATAGAGACGAGTTGGTCACAGTGGCGTTGGGTTAGGAGGGATAAACCATCGCCTTCTGCTCCCATGACTAACACAGTTGCTCGGTCAAATTCAACCTCGCTGATCACCGAATCCGCGTGTTCTGAGAGTCCATAAATCCAAAACCCTTGTTCTTTAAGGGTTTCCAAGGTTCGGGCTAAGTTAACAATTTGAGCAACGGGCAACTTTTCGATGGCCCCGGCGGCCACTTTCATCACCGTAGAAGTTACCCCAGCAGCGCGACGTTGCGGAACCACCAACCCCTGAGCGCCAATGGCTTCAGCGGTACGAATAATGGCGCCTAAGTTATGGGGATCCGTGATCCCGTCACTAATAATGATGACCGGGCGATCGCTGACCTTTTTGGCCTGTTCAATGAGATCGTCAATATGCCAATAGTCGTAGGGCGCCACTTGAGCGATGACTCCCTGGTGATTCCCGCCGTCGGCCATGCGATCGAGTTGTTTGTAGGAGGCTTCATCAACCACAGTTCCTCGTTGTTTGGCTTGACTGAGGAGGCCATGGAAGCGAGGTGCGTGGCGTAATTGCTCAGAAATCCAGATTCGATGCAGACGGCGATCGCCCTCTAAGGCACCTAAGACACTATGACGACCATAGATCAGATCGCGATCGTCGAGGCTGTTATCATCCTCTGACATAGCAGCAGAGGAACGGCGGTCATCACGGCGGTCATCACGGCGGTCATCACGACGAGGACCACGAGAGTTCTTAGAAAACCGGGGTTTATCGGAATGTCCTGAACGCAACGAGGGTTTGCGAGAGAATTTGCGGGGTTTAGGAGTCATGAAAGTTAATCGTTGATAGTTGACAGTTAAACGCTTCAGAGGAAATAGCGGCCGATAACCGGTCTTGTGGAGCGCAGACTCGGGTCATCTCCGCCTAATCTTCACGTCCTAATCTTCGAACGTAAAGCGACTGAGAAGTTCAAACAAGCGCTCAGAATCCGTTAGATAGAGATAACCAATCAGGGCTTCTAAGCCCGTGGCCGCCTGATACGTTTTGGGATCAAGGCGTTTCGGAGAGCGAACCGTTGCATTGCGTCCGCGACGAATCACATCCCGTTCCTCATCCGTCAAATCGCTCTCGATGGCCTGAAGCTGCTCAGCCTGACGTTCGGCCCGAACTTGGGCGACCACCTGTTGATGATAGTGATGCGTCCGCCGGGGTGGAAACAAATAATGTTGACGGACATATAACTCATAGACCGCATCTCCTACATAGGCCAGGGAGACGGGCGACAGTTGCCGCAATTGCTGGGGGGTTAAAGACTTCTGTAGCAAGCCAACGTCCTCAAACAAGGCTTAATTCTTAGAAAAATCTACTCTAACAAACAACAGAACAACGAGCCGTTTTGCTCAATCGCGCAACGGCTCGCTGACCTATCCGAAACCGATCAGGATTTGGCAACGTTGGCGATCGCCTCATCCACCGAACCCTGTAACGATAGGAACTTCTCCAATCGCACCAGTTTCACAGTCTGGGTGACTCGCGGGTTGGTGACCACTTGCAAGCTTCCTTTAGCAGTCTGCGCCCGTTTGACTAACTGGACGAGTGCGCCCAAGCCGGAGCTATCGACAAAATCAATCTTCGAGAGGTCTAGGATGACATTTGCCGGACCTTCATCGATACATTTGCTGAGAACTTTCTGGAAGTTCGGCTCCGAGAACGCATCAAGCAGCCCCGTGAGTCGGAACAACTGGTAGTTTCCTTTGACTTCTCGTGTGCCTCGTAGGCTAACCGTCAAGTTGAGTGGCTCAGGAATAGCGTCCTCCTCGTGTCACTTAATACCTTGAGTTAACGCCTAAGTATAAGCTGTATTCCCACCTTTGTCTAGGGGCTGATCCCAGAATCGGCCAATCAGCCAGCGGCCGCCGAAGAGGCCCGAGGCAGATTAGGCAGATTAGACCGAGGCGGGGGTTTGCCGGGCCTGACGCATCGACTCGACAAACTGGCCAAAGAGATAGTCAGCATCATGGGGTCCAGGACTGGCTTCCGGGTGATATTGCACCGAGAACAGAGGCAATCGTTTATGACGCAAGCCAGCAACAGTGCGATCGTTGAGATTAAAGTGAGTCACCTCAAGATCCCCACTCAGAGACTCAGCCTCAATCGCGAAGCCGTGATTCTGACTGGTAATTTCGACCTGTTGACTCAAACCACAGGGTTGATTGAGTCCCCGATGGCCAAACTTAAGCTTAAAGGTATCGCCGCCAATCGCCTGTCCGAGAATTTGATGTCCCATACAAATCCCAAACATGGGTTTTTCAGCCGTCAGCAAGGCCTTGACGGTGGCCACACCATCTCGAACCGCCGCCGGATCTCCGGGGCCATTGGAGAGAAAGATGCCATCGGGGTTATAGCTGAGAATATCCTCAGCTGAGGTGTTAACGGGAACGACAATCACCCGACAACCGTGGCTGGCCAGGCGACGAAGGATATTGCGTTTGACCCCGAAGTCAATCGCCACCACCGTATAAGGCGCTTCCCCTGGCTGAGATTTGGGGCCAAATTCCCAGATATCAGCAGTGGGTTCATGCCACTCGTAAACGTTCGAGGTGGAGACGTCAGGAACGAGGTTCAGGCCCGCCATACTCGGGGCTGACTGGACTTGCATCAGTAGGGCCTCGGGATCGAGGATTTCCGTGGAAACAGCCCCATTCATGGCTCCAGAAGAGCGAAGGGTGAGGGTTAAAGCACGGGTATCAATGCCGTAAATTCCCAGAATCCCATGTTCTTTGAGATAATCGGGTAACGATTGAGTCGATCGCCAGTTGCTGGGGCGGTGACAGATGTTGCGGGCGATCGCCGCCTTGGCCACCGGGCCACTGGATTCTTCATCATCGGGGTTAACACCAACATTCCCCAGTTCGGGATAGGTGAAGGTAATCAATTGACCACAATAACTGGGATCGGTCAAAACTTCCTGATAGCCCGTCATTCCGGTATTGAAGACGACTTCACCGATGGCCGTTCCGGTGGCACCGAAGGAGTAGCCTTGGTAATGGCTGCCGTCGGCGAGGACTAGGAGTGCAGGTTGAGCGCCTGAGATGGGCATGGCTGTGCGGGTAATTATGTCGATCGGCGCTATTATGCCATGAGTCGGGGGCTGACGGGGTAGCCGATCGCGGCAATTTGGTGAGGGTGCGATCGCATTTTAGGGGGAATAGGGAATAGGGAACAGGGAACAGGGAATAGTGAATAGTGAATAGTGAACGGGGAATAGGGAACAGTCCTCTTGCTTCTTGCCTTTCTATGAGATACTGCTACTAAGACGCTAGGGATCGAGGACACATCATTGTGAAAGCTATCACACTGTTAGGATCAACGGGATCGATTGGGACACAAACCCTCGATATTGTGGCCAGTCACCCGGAACGCTTCCGATTAGTCGGGATTGCGGCGGGAAACAATGTGGAATTATTGGCGCAACAGGTTCGCCAATTTAAACCGGAGATTGTCGCCATTCGTAACACTGAGAAACTGCCACAATTACGGGAGGCGATCGCCGATCTCGATCCCCAGCCCCAGCTATTAGCCGGAGAAGAGGGCATTATTGAAGTGGCCCGTTATGGCGATGCCGAAGCCGTTGTCACCGGAATCGTTGGCTGTGCTGGCTTACTGCCTACTTTAGCGGCGATCGAAGCGGGCAAAGACATCGCCCTCGCCAACAAAGAAACCCTCATCGCCGGCGGCCCAGTAGTGAACCCTCTCATCGAAAAACATGGCGTAAAACTGCTTCCGGCCGACTCAGAACATTCCGCCATCTTCCAATGTTTACAAGGGATTCCCGAAGGAGGACTCAAACGGATTATCCTCACCGCCTCTGGAGGTGCATTCCGAGATTGGGAGGTTGAACGACTCTCAGAAGTGACCGTGGCTGATGCAATTACCCATCCCAATTGGTCCATGGGGCGCAAAATCACCGTTGACTCAGCCACCTTAATGAATAAAGGCTTAGAAGTCATCGAAGCCCATTATCTCTTTGGCTTAGCCTACGATGACATCGATATTGTGGTGCATCCTCAGAGTATTATCCACTCTTTAATTGAGTTGCAAGATACCTCCGTTTTGGCGCAATTGGGTTGGCCCGATATGCGACTTCCCTTGCTCTATTCCTTGTCCTATCCTGAGCGGATTCCCACAGAATTAGAACAGTTCGATTTAGTGAAAGCGGGGGATTTAACCTTCCGAGAACCCGATCATCAGAAATATCCTTGTATGGAGTTAGCCTATCAAGCTGGACGAGAGGGTGGCTCGATGACAGCGGTGTTGAATGCCGCCAATGAACAGGCGGTGGCGTTATTTTTGGATGAACAGGTGCCGTTTTTAGATATCCCACGTCTGATTGAAACCGTCTGCGATCGCCACCGCAGCCAAAACAAAGCCACTCCTACATTAGAGGATATCTTAGCGGCCGATAATTGGGCGCGTCAAGCGGTCTTGGACGCTGCCCGGCAACGGACGGCCAAGACGGTTTTGACCTAACTGGTTTGGACTTAACTGATGTAGGCTAGAACTTGGCTTCTGGGACAATTCCCATAATTGAACTGTCCCATCAATTGCCAGTAAAACGGATTCCTGACGCAAGTCTACCAAAATTTTACTAATCCATTGTTCTAGGAGTTGTTGAGCCTGTTTCAAGCCAAAATCAGTCGTCCAAACTTCGATTTCATAAATCACCTCTTCCACTAAGCCGACTTCATCACTTTGATAATAGCCACGGTGTTGTTTACAGAGGGTTCCCCCGCATAATCGACAGAGATCTTGATTGATTTGACGCACGAGATCAGAGGTATCTATCGGCTGATTGACACCAACGGTTGTCGGAATCAAAAGACGCAGAGAATGGGTTAAGGTTTGGCTAAGATTGAGTTGCATCATGGTAAGAAAGGCAAGAGGCAAGAGGCAAGAGGCAAAAGGGGGGAAGAAGGGAATAGGGAACACCGGAACAGGGAACAGAAACAACGTAGGGGCGTACCCTTGTGGTCGCCCTCTTGTGGTCGCCCTATCGGGGATTTATTCGGCTGGTTGTTCTTGTTTTACGCCAGATTTAGAACGCC
>CAZXWM010000152.1:0-9190 GCA_964644215.1 uncultured Phormidium sp. | reverse complement strand
GGGAGTGTCAACTCCTTAATGGGGCGATCGCACGTCCTCAAAACTCGGGTCTTGAACCTAGCAACATCCTTACCTCGATATTTCTGAGTTCAAAGACGGAGGCAACCTCTTAAAAATGTTAAACTTCAGACGGATTCCCTCAAGACTCCAATACCCTATCCCTTGATGTCGGTGTTTCCGTCGCCGGTCGTGTCCTAGCAGGTCTTTAGTCCCCGAACTGTCCTTCCCAAGCTGAAGCCAGCTTCTCGGACTCTCCTCAAGAGGCGATCGCTCCAGATTCCTTGCACCGTACTGTTGACGTTTCAGTTGCCGAACCTCGAAACTTCTTGTTAACCGATTTCGCTCGATTCCAATGACCTCAAACAGTCAACTCGCGTCGCATCCAACCCCCCCTTCTGAGGGACAATCGAATTTTCCAGCCGCCGCAGATAACCCTAACCCCTTCGGCAACGCGGGCTTGTACGGAGAGCGTTCTGATGACCGACGAGTCCCCGAGGAAACCCCCATTCCCACCTCAATTCAGCCCAGTAATGAGGCCAAAATTAAGGTCATCGGTGTTGGCGGTGGTGGAGGAAATGCCGTCAACCGCATGATTGCCTCAGAACTCTCGGGGATCGAGTTTTGGACGGTGAACACCGATGCCCAGTCTTTGGTTCACGCCACCTCTGCGAAACGAATGCAAATTGGCCAAAAAATCACCCGAGGCCTAGGGGCTGGGGGAAATCCTGCCATCGGGCAAAAAGCCGCTGAAGAATGCCGCGATGAACTCATGGCCGCTCTCGAAGGGGCTGATTTGGTCTTTATTACTGCCGGGATGGGCGGCGGTACGGGAACCGGGGCCGCCCCCATTGTGGCGGAACTCGCCAAAGAAGCTGGGGCCTTAACGGTGGGCATTGTCACTCGGCCCTTTCTCTTCGAAGGCCGCCGCCGTTCGGAACAGGCAAAACAGGGAATTGAAGCCCTACAAAGTCGCGTCGATACCCTGATTGTGATTCCCAATGACAAGTTGTTGGCGGTGATTCCTGAACAAACCCCAGTTCAGGAGGCGTTCCGCTACGCCGATGAGATTCTGCGTCAAGGGGTGCAGGGGATTTCTGATATCATCACCATCCCTGGCTTAGTCAACGTCGATTTTGCCGATATTCGCGCCGTGATGGCTGATGCGGGGTCGGCGATGATGGGCATTGGCCAAGGTTCCGGCAAGTCTCGCGCCCGAGAAGCCGCCGCCGCTGCGATTTCGTCTCCTCTACTCGAAGCCTCTATTGAGGGCGCTCAGGGGGTCGTCTTTAATATCACTGGAGGGATGGATTTAACCCTCCATGAAGTCACCGCCGCCGCAGAAACCATCTATGAGGTGGTTGATCCTAATGCCAACATTATCTTTGGGGCGGTGTTGGATGAACGGATGCAGGGAGAAGTGAAAATGACCGTCATCGCCACGGGCTTTTCCGGGCAAAGTCCCGGCTATGATGCCAATCGTATGGCCCAAAGCCCGGAACCGACGCGATCGAGTGATTACATTCCGCCACCCCCCCGAGATCCGGTGGGATCGCCGCCGCCTCGCTTTGGGGTGGGCCTCGATATTCCTGAGTTCTTGCAAAAACGGCGGGGACGGGAATAGGCTATGGTGTCGGCTTCGCCGCAAGCGTCTGTTAAGATTCCGGTGGCCTTAACCATCGCTGGCTCTGATAGCGGTGGCGGGGCCGGGATTCAGGCGGATTTGCGGACGTTTGCCTTTCACTGTGTTCATGGAACCAGTGCCATTACTTGTATTACGGCTCAAAATACCCTCAGTGTGACTCGGGTGGATGCTCTGCCACCGGAGAGCGTCATAGCACAAATTGATGCAGTTGTCAATGATATTGGCGCAGATGCTATCAAAACGGGGATGCTGCTCAATGCTGAAATTATGGCGGTGGTGGCCGATCGCTTGCAAGAGATTAACTGCGATCGCCTAGTGGTCGATCCAGTCATGGTATCTCGCACTGGGGTTTGTCTGATTGACGACGCGGCGATCGCCACCCTACGCGATCGCCTGATTCCCCAAGCCACTATCCTCACCCCGAATCGCTACGAAGCCCAAATCCTTGCCAAACAAGAGATTCACACTCTCGACGATATGAAAGCCGCCGCTGAAACCATCTTCAAACTCGGCAGTGGTGCGGTGTTAATCAAAGGAGGCGGAATGCGTGGTAAACTCTGCGGCGTCGATGTTTGGTTTGACGGCGACACCCTAGAAGTCCTCCGCACTGAAACCGTCGGAACCCATCACACCCACGGAACCGGCTGCACCATCTCCGCTGCTATGACCGCCAATCTAGCTCTAGAACATAGTCCTCTCGACGCCACGAAAGCGGCTAAAACCTATCTTACCCAAGCTCTGCATCATTCCCTTGCCATTGGCGAAGGACAAGGCCCTGTCGGTCACTACTTCCCCCTCCTCAACTCCCCAACCCCAAAATAAGGATAAAAAAACGTAGGGGCGAAATGTTTAGCCCCCACTGAAATGACCTTTAACACATCACATTAGCCGAAACGACCACTCACATAGTCTTGAGTCTCTTGACAAGCGGGATTGTGGAAGATTTTAGTCGTTTCATCATATTCGACTAAATAGCCCACCTTATTGCCCTTCTGAGTGGCTTCAGCATTATAGAACGCCGTTACATCCGACACCCGCGAGGCTTGGTGCATATTATGAGTCACAATCACAATCGTGTATTGCTGCTTGAGTTCATGGATGAGTTCCTCAACCCGCATCGTGGAGATGGGGTCTAACGCCGAACAGGGTTCATCCATGAGAATCACATCTGGCGAGAGGGCGATCGCCCGGGCAATACAAAGCCGTTGCTGTTGTCCCCCAGATAACGCCGTGCCACTTTCTTTGAGTTTATCCTTGACCTCATCCCAAATGGCAGCCTTGCGTAGCGACTGTTCCACCAATTCATCGATATCGCCCTGGAAGCCATTAATCCGCGCCCCAAAAGCAACATTTTCAAAAATTGACTTAGGAAAAGGATTCGGCTTTTGGAACACCATCCCAATGCGACGACGAACCGACACCGGATCAACAGACTTGGCATACAAATCCACATCATAGAAGGTGATCTTACCTTCCACCCGCGCCGAGGGGATTAAGTCATTCATCCGGTTAAAGCAGCGCAGAACCGTACTTTTTCCACATCCCGAGGGACCAATAAACGCCACAACCCGGTTTTTGGGAATTACTAAGCTTACATCCCGCACCGCGAGATCCTCGCCGTAAAAGACATGTAGGTTCTCAGTTTTGAGAGCCGAATCAGCATCCATAATGGCTGAGTTTTGGAACGATTGAGATTGATGAGAAGAATCAGAAACCATAATTTGAGTACCTCAAAAAAAACATTTATCACGCCTAAAACCAGCAAAAGCAATCACGCTTAGTTTAGACGTAACGTAATTGTCTTAGCTCTACGCCTGCCTAGAACGGATAAACAGCCGACCAAGCACACTGCTAATTAAGACAATAACAATCAGCACTAAAGCCGCCGCCCAAGCCAGTTCTTGTTGTGCTTTGTAGGGGATAATGGCAAAGAAATAAATCAGCACCGGCAGAGTTGCTACCGGGCCGGTGGGATCGGTAGACCAAAAACTATTATTAAAGGCTGTAAATAGTAATGGTGCTGCCTCCCCCGCCGCCCGTGCTAAGGCCAAAACCAACCCTGTTACAATGGCCGGCAGCGCTGCTGGCAGGGTGATTTTCATAATGGTTTGGAAACGAGTCGCCCCAAGCCCAAGCGAGGCTTGTCGCATCTCACTCGGCACTAACAGCAGAGACTCTTCCGCCGAGCGAATCACAATGGGCAGCATCAAGACTCCCAGAGCAACCCCCCCCGAAAAGGCCGAAAAGTATCCCATGGGAATAACGACCACCGCGTAGGCGAATAGGCCAATTAGAATAGCCGGAATCCCCGTCAGCACGTTGGCGGAGAACTTGACTAAATAGGCCAGCTTTGTCCCCTGACCAAATTCAGCCAGATAAACGGCAGCTAAAACGCCAATCGGGAAGCTGATGATCGCACCCATCGCCAATGTCATCACCGTGCCGATGATGGCATGACCGACCCCCCCTTCCGTTAACCCAGGTGGCGGGGGCAGTTCGGTAAATAGTGCCGGCGTCATCCGGGAGAACCCCTTATCAAAGATGTTGATGAGCAACAGCAACAGCGGAATGATTAGTAGAGCGGCGCAAATTCCACTGATAATTGTCAGGATTTTACCGAGCAAGGCGCGGTTGCCACTAATGGCAGCCGATGTTAAATCTGGAACCTCAAATGATTGCTCGTTGGTTGTGTCTGGACTACTCCCCATAATATATCTCAGTGTGACGTCTAGGTTTTGAACTCAGGAATCATGAAGATAATGACCCCAAACTAGGCTCAATTAGCCTTCAATATTTTCTTTGGTAGCGATGGATAATCAATTCGGCAAAAACATTCACTAACAACGACAAAATCATTAGCACAACCCCGGCATACATCAAGGCAGCAACCTGAGCCCGTCCCGCTTCCCCAAACTTCGAGGCAATTAAACCGGTAATGGTTGCGCCAGGTTGCAAGATTGAGACGTTGATCCGGTTGGCATTACCGATGAGCATGGCGGCAACCATGGTTTCGCCCATAGCACGGCCCATGGCCAACATAACTGAGCCGATAATTCCCGAGAGTCCCGCCGGAATCATCACCCGAATAATGGTTTCCCAACGAGTCGCTCCTAAAGCGAGGGAGCCTTGGCGGATTTCAGCGGGGAGAACCTCAAAGGTGCTGCGGGTTAGTGATGCCACGACTGGAGTAACCATGAGGGCTAAAACTAAGCCCACCAACAGGACATTGTTGCCTCGGGGGGCATCGCCACCAAAAAAGGGAATCCAGCCTAGAAAATTGTTGAGGAAACGGAAGAACGGACGTAGGGCAGGAACCAGGACGAAGATGCCCCAAATCCCCAGAACAACACTGGGAATGGCCACAATCACCTCAATGGCGAAGGCGATGGGACTGCGAATATATTTAGGGACAAAATCTTCGGTCAGGAACACAGCGGTACCAATCCCCACGGGAATAGCCACAAGTAGGGCAATTAGGGTGGTTACTAATGTTCCATAAATTTGCGGCAACACTCCGTAAACATTGTTAACGGGGTCCCAGGTCGTACTGAAGAGAAAGCCCAGGCCAAAGGTTTGCATGGCAGGCGATGCGGTGATCGCCGTCTGTACAATAATCCACAATAAGACCGCACCTGAGCCAACGGCTAAACAGAGGGTAAGTCCCCAGAATCCTAAGTCAAGGACGCGAGCCGTCGAGGCCTGTTTGTAGATATTCGGCGATGAGGTTGAGCTGGCAAAATCGCGATCAGTTCCGGAGGTCATAATGGGTGTTTGGACTGTGAACGAGCAAAACGAGGGAGCTGCTCCCGGATATAAACCGGGAGACAGTCGGGGCTTGGCTTAGCCGGCACTTATGGCATCGAGTTCTTCTTGAATGCGATCAACTAGGCTATCGGGCATGGGGACGTAGAAGAGTTCTTCGGTGATGGCGTCTCCCTCGGGTCCTAGGGTCCATTCAAATACCTCTTTCATGGTTTCCCACTTCTCGGCATCGTTGTATTCGCGATAGACCAGGATCCACACCAAGCCGGAGATAGGATAGGCATCGGGATGGGGGGGATCGGGAACCGTTAGGTTAAAGTCGTCGGGAACTTCAACACCTTCAAAAGCGAGGGAGGCGTTGGCCGGCAGAGGATCTGGATAGTTGCCTGCTTGGTTTTCAATGCGGGCCACGGGGAGTTCGTTTAGCTGCGCGAAGGCGTAGGAGACATAACCGACGGCCCCTTCGTTTTGGGAAATACCGGCTGCAACCCCTTCGTTCCCTTGACCGCCAATTCCTACGGGCCAGTCCACGGAGGTTCCGGCACCGGAGGGCCACTCTGGACAAACGGTGTTGATGTGGTTGGTGAAGACAAAGGTCGTCCCTGAGCCGTCGGAACGGTGAACCCAGGTAATTTGCTGATCTGGCAACTCTACGCCGGGGTTATCTTCGGCAATGGCTGGATCGCCCCAGTCATCAATGGTTCCGTTGACAATTCCGCAGTAGGTCTCACGGGAGAAGCGGAGTTCTTCGTCAACGCTGGGGAGATTGTAGGCAAAAATTACATAACCTCCGGCGAAGGGAAGTTGTAGCGGTTCGTAAGGATAGTCGGCCCGGAAGGATTCGAGGCGATCGCCCTCGATGGGAGCTTCACTGGCCCCAAAATCCACGGTTCCGTTGATGTATTGTTCAAGTCCGGCACCACTACCCACGGATTGATAGCTAACTTGGACGTTGGAGTCGACTTCCCGGTTGTAGGCGTCAAACCAACGTTGGAACAACGGTGCCGGGAACGTCGCTCCGGCTCCACTAATGGCAACTGTTCCACCACCACTTGGGCCTTGGGCAGCTTGGTTGGGGTCGGGGGGTTCCCCAGTCCCACAAGCGGTGGTTAGTCCGGCGGTCAGCGCAGCCAGTGCGCCGAGGAAAACACGTCCCTTAAAAACCATAACGTAATCGACTCTCTCTTTGATTTAACCAATGGTGGCGCGATCGCACATTCGTCGCCAGAGTAGATTCTATAGATACTAGGTGAAGATAAGGTTAAGGTCTGCCTTTGATTTTGAAAATTCATCTCCCACGCCGCTCAAGGGGAGACCGGACCGGAATCCTCAGCGGCTCAGTTTTGGCGCAATCATCATCAGTCCTGGGGAGAAACGACATCCGGCAACGGTTTACGAAAGTAATACAGCCAAACTAAGCCCAAACTCCCGAATAGGATGCCTCCTAGACTCACCAGTTGCGCCACCCGCACGGGACCCAACATGAGGCTGTCCATCCGTAATCCTTCGATGAAAAAACGCCCCAGACTGTAGGCAATTCCATAACTGAGAAACAGGGTTCCTGGCTTCAGGGATAGTTTTCCCCGTTGGCATTGAAAAAATAGCCAAATCAACAGGGAAAACACGAAGAGATTCCACAAGAACTCATAGAGAAAGGTGGGGTGAAAATAAGACTCTTGTAGGTATTGAGCCGGACGCATGGCTGGGGGAATGTATAGCTTCCAGGGTAAATCTGTGGGTCGGCCAAAGGCTTCGGAATTAAAGAAGTTGCCCCAACGGCCAATGGCCTGTCCGAGAATAATCGAGGGGGTGATAACATCAAATAGCCGCCAAAAGGAGAGTCGTTGCAGGCGGCAAAAGATTACGCCGGCGAGAACACCGCCAATGATACCTCCATGAATGGCAATTCCACCGCGCCAAATGGCGATAATTTGACCGGGGCGATCGGTGTAGGCTTGCCATTGAAAGAGAACATAATACAAACGAGCCATGGGAATTGCCCCGAGCAATCCCCAAATGGCAAAATCTCCAACTAAATCGGGGTTTAGGCCTCGTTTTTTAGCCAAAAACTGAGCTAGAGTGACACCAATTAAGACTGCACTAGCAATTAGAAATCCATACCAACGGATACTGAGTGGGCCAAGCTCAAACAAAATTGGGCCTGGCGAAGCAAACTGAAATGCCAGAAGACCGCTTAAACATGTCATGAAGTTGCCTAGATCAAAAAAATTAGAGGTGGCGGCTGAGGGCAGATTACAGAGTCGCCAACCTGCAAATCCATGATAAATCAGATTGTGCCGTGGCGATCGCCCCAATTTTCTTTCAGGAACCCTGATCCGGGGAATCGGAACTGTTGCAGGTCTCATCAGATCTATCAGCTTCGCGGCTGAGGTGTTTGTTGAGCAGTTCTGCGAGGCGATCGCAGCTGACGGGTTTCGTGAGATAGTCATCACAACCAGCATCGAGACAGCGTTGGCGATCGCCCGGCATCGCCAAGGCTGTAATCGCAATAATCGGTATGTGAGGTAAATCTCGATTGTTACGAATTTCTCGGGTTAAGGTCAAACCATCGAGTTCGGGTAAGTGAATGTCTAACAAAATACCATCAGGACAAGAGTCATCAAGCCAGGCTAAAGCACCATAGCCATCGTTCACACAATGAACCTGATAGCCCCAAAATTCCAAAATATCCTTGAGTAACAGGGCATTATGGTGATGATCTTCGACTAGGAGTAACGATAATGTCGCCGTTGCTTCTGACGGGGCCGGCGGTTTCGCCCAGGCCGTTTCAGGATTAGCCGTTGCCCGTTTCCCAGCCTCTCGGGGTAAGACAATGGTAAACTCGCTTCCTTGGCCGGGAGTCGAGCGACAGGTGACGGTTCCACCATGAAGTTCGGCTAATTTACGAGTTAAGGCCAACCCTAAGCCAGTTCCTTCATGATGACGAGATAGAGAACTATCTAACTGCTGAAATGGTTGAAACAATAACGACTGCTGCTGTTCAGGGATACCAATTCCTTCGTCCCTCACGCTGATATACACATAATTCTCATCATTTGTGACCGCCAAGTTGACCCGAGTTCCTGATTCAGAGAACTTGATGGCATTCGATAATAAATTTAAGAGCATTTGCCGCAAACGCAATTCATCGGCCCAGACGCTCAATTGGCGATCGCTCGACTGCAACCTTACCTGAATATCCTTAATGCGAGCCTGTTCACTCATTAAGGCGATCGCCTCGTTACAGACCTTGATAGAGGAAATAGAGGTCAAGGATAGCTCAATTTTTCCCGCTTCAACTTTTGATAAATCTAAAATATCACTAATTAGCCTCAATAAATGTTCGCCACTTTCATGGATTCGCGTCACATAAACCCCTTGCTTGGGGTTGAGTTCTCCAAATAATTCTTGTGACAAGAGATTCGAGAATCCCAAGATAGAGGTCAATGGCGTTCGCAATTCATGAGACATATTCGCCAAAAAAACAGATTTAAGACGACTAGCTCGTTGCAACTCTAAATTTTTAATCGCCAGATCAGACTGACTCTGTTTCTGCTCTGTAATATCTCGATAAATCAGGGAAATTGTATCAATACCTAGAGGGCGATCGCCCTCAATTTGCTCCAAGACAGTCCGCTCTTCTGCCATCATCAAGCCGACGGAAATTAAAGCCGGGAAAGATGCCCCTGTTGCCCGCTGACAGGTCACTTCTCCACTCCAGCCGAGTTGTTCATTTGAGAGGGCTTGATCGACCAACCACTCCAGGGAAATCGGGGCATACTCAGG
>CAZXWM010000151.1:0-9208 GCA_964644215.1 uncultured Phormidium sp. | reverse complement strand
CTTTGGTGCGATCGAGGACGGCGATTTTCTCGACGGTTTCGGGGAAGGCGGCCAGGAGTTTTTCGATGTCCCAGGGGCGATAGAGGCGCACTTTGAGGACTCCGACTTTTTCGCCTTGGGCGGTGAGATAGTCTACGGTTTCTTGGGCGGTTTCGCAGCCGGACCCCATCAAGACGACGACGCGATCGGCATCAGGTGCGCCGTGGTATTCGTAGATTTGGTACTGGCGGCCGGTATGTTGCGCCAGTTGGTCCATGGCCCGCTGTACCATGTCGGGGCAGGCGTTGTAGAAGGGGTTGACGCTTTCTCTGGCTTGGAAGAAGACGTCGGGGTTTTGGGCGGTTCCTCGCAAGACGGGGCGGTCTGGGGTGAGTCCCCGGCTACGATGGGCATAGACCCAGTCGTCATCGATGAGATCGCGAATGATGGATTCGTCGAGGGTGGCGATTTTTTGGATTTCGTGGGAGGTGCGGAAGCCGTCGAAGAAGTGGATGAAGGGAAGCCGCGATTCGAGGCTGGCGCTATGGGCCACCAGGGCTAAATCGTGGGCTTCCTGGACGGAGGCGGAACAGAGGAGGGCGAAGCCGGTTCCTCGGGCGGCCATAACATCACTATGGTCGCCAAAGATGGACAGGGCCTGGGCGGCGACGGAACGGGCGGCGACATGGATGACGGCGCTGGTGAGTTCTCCGGCGATTTTGTGGAGGTTGGGGATCATCAACAGCAAGCCCTGGGAGGCGGTGAAGGTGGTGGTGAGTGACCCTGTTTGCAGGGACCCGTGAACGGCCCCGGCGGCGCCTCCTTCGCTCTGCATTTCGATGACCGAGGGGACGGTTCCCCAGAGGTTGGGTTGCCCGTCTGACATCCACGCATCGGCCCATTCGCCCAGGGGTGATGGGGTAAATGGCGATGACTTCGTTGAGTTTGTAGGCAACCCGGGCGACGGCTTCGTTGGCGTCTAGGGTGGTGTAGGTGCTAGTGTTCATGCTCTTAATCCTTGGTGAGCGGCAGTGCGAGGGAGTTTGTGAGCGCAACTTGGGGACTGGGGGTTGTTGGTTAGACCTGTTGTTGCTGGCTTATGGGGTCACAAACTCGTTGGGAGGGGGGGATTGGCTGAGGCGGAGGAGAGGTTTAGGACTCCCGCCCGATTTTGGGGTAACCTTGGCAGCTCAAAAACAAGCGTTTTGTTGTTTTTAGCCTGAAGGTTATACAAAGGTTAACGTATGATAATGTTCGGCAAAATCTCTAAGAAAATCAATTTATTCCTGAGTTTTGCCCTCTCAATTTAGTATGGGATATCCGGAGGCAAATTGCGAGAGAGATTTACGTTTGTTAACCCAATTTTGCAATCTGTTGTAAATCGGCTAAGGTTTGTTGTGCTGCGGCTTCATCGACTTTGCTTAGAGCAAATCCAACGTGAACGACGACGTAATCGCCGACCTCGACATCAGGAACATAGGCGAGGCTCACGGTTTTGAAGACTCCGCCGAAACTGACTTTTCCGCTTTTGTTCAGAGGGTCAGTTCCCTCAATTTCTAAGACTTGTCCGGGGACGGCTAAACACATAATTAGAAGAAATGCAAAATAATTACAAGACTTGTAACAATTATGAGGCGCGATCGCCGGTTGAGATGGCCTCCTCGTTACGGTCTTATCGGTTATAGTAGGTGAATTTCTAGGAAAGGGGGGCGGGAGTTAAAAACTTTTTACGATCGCCCCGTTTTTTGGGGGCGGGTTTGTGACAATTCCTCAAAAAAAGTGATGCGAATTGATGTATTTTGTGTTATAATTCTAGTCGTTCCGAACTTGGCTCAAAAAAAGTCACGGTCAAAAAACCGGATTCGCTCAGGATTGAGAGAGTCGATAGACTTGTCCCAGGCTGAGTCCGCCGTCGTTGGCTGGGAACTGTTGGTTAATGTAGGGTTGGATTCCCATCTGTTGCAGACGGGCGATCGCCCCCTCTAGGAGAATCTGATTCCCGAAGCAGCCCCCGGTTAAGACGATGGGAACAGAGGGATGATGATAGGTTTGCAGCAGTTGGGCGATCGCCTCGATGAGACTATTGTGAAACTTGGCGGCGATGTGGGGAATGGAGGTTCCAGAAGTGCGATCGCCCAAAATCCCGAAAAGCATCGGTTGCCAGTCCCAAACCCCCCCAGATAGGGAAATTGGGTAAAATTCACAAGTGTTCACGGTTCTGGCGGCGAATTCCAAGGCCATGGCCGCTTCTCCTTCAAAACTGAGAACCTGTTGCAATCCTAACAGGGCGGCGATCGCATCAAACAACCGCCCAACACTACTACTGCGGGGCGTATTAATCCCCCGACGTAAGGCGGTTTGCAAAATCCTCAACTCCGAGGCGGAAAACCCCTGAAGTGGGGGAAGAGACAGCAGCGAGGGGTTGCGAAACAAATCCTCGCCGAAACACTCCCACAATAGGCCTAACGCCACCCGTCGCGGTTCTTTTGCGGCGCGATCGCCCCCGGGCAGCGGAAAACTGCGACAATGGGCTAACCGCTGAAATCCCTTGTCAGAGGTATCAATCTGCAAGAGTTCCCCACCCCAACTGGTTCCATCATCTCCATAGCCGGTTCCATCCCAAGCAATTCCCAAGACGGGGGCCTGTAACTGATGTTCCGCCATCACCGAGAGGATATGGGCCTGATGATGTTGAACCCGGATTAAGGGAAGTTGCTTCTCTTGGGCTAGTTGTTGGGCGATGTGAGTCGAGGGATAATCGGGATGGGCGTCACAGACGATAATTTGAGGTTCAAAGTCGTAAATACTGGAGAGTTTAGCCAGAGTATAGTCAAAGGCTTGACGGCTGGCCAGATTGTCTAAATCGCCAATATGCTGACTGACAAAGACGTTCTCGTTGAAGGCGATCGCCACCGTATTCTTAAAATAGCCCCCCACCGCCAACACTGACTGAGATAATCCAGGCATCGAGAGGCTTCTAGGGGCGTATCCCCTGGCCCGTCGCAAGACAACGGGAGTCTGGGCCATCACTCGTACCACCGAATCATCCACTGGGCGGGCGATAGGGCGATTATGCAGCAAAAAGCCATCGGCGATGTTCCCGAGGCGTTGCAGGGTTTCCTCATTCTCGATACAAATGGGTTCCCCCGAGAGATTGCCACTGGTGGCGACAAGAGGCGATGCAATATCTCGCAACAAAAGATGATGTAGGGGACTGTAGGGAAGCATCACCCCTAAATTGGGATTGTTGGGGGCGACGGCGGGGGCGAGGCGAGAGTTACGTTGACGCAGTAAGACGATGGGGGCGGCGGGAGATTGCAGGAGTTCGGCTTCGCTGTCACTGAGATAACAGTCTTGGCGAACTGCATCGAGATGGGGATACATCACCGCGAAGGGTTTACTGGGGCGATGTTTCCGTTGACGCAATCGTTGAACTGCGGCCTCGTCTTGGGCGCTGACGAGGAGTTGAACCCCGCCTAAGCCTTTGAGGGCCAGGATTTGTCCCTGATCTAGCAGGGTTTGGGCGGCGTTTAGGGGGGGGAGGTGGCTGGCGGGATGAAACTCCAGTTGGGGGCCGCACACTTCGCAGGCGTTGGGTTGGGCGTGGAAGCGGCGATCGCCGGGATTGTCGTATTCTTGCTGACAGTCGTTGCAGAGGGGAAACCCCTTCATGGTGGTGAGGGGGCGATCGTAGGGGAGGGTTTCGATGATGCTATAGCGGGGGCCGCAATGGGTGCAGTTAATGAAGGGATAGCGGTAGCGGCGATTGTTGGGGTTAAAGAGTTCTTCGATGCAGTGGGAACAGGTGGCGAGATCCGGGAGAATGAGGGCGGTTTTGCGTTGGGGATGGGATTCGGAGGCCTGAATTTGGAAGTTGGTTTGGCCTTGGGGGGATATTTCTTGGCGATGAAGATGATGGATTTGGGCGTGGGGTGGGAGTTCAGCCAGGAGACGTTGACAGAATTGTTCGAGTTGGGGGCGATCGCCCTCGATTTCGATAACAACCCCGTCAGCGGTGTTGTTCACCCAGCCAGCTAGGTTTAGGTTGGTGGCCAGTTGGTAGACGAAGGGGCGAAAGCCCACTCCTTGGACAATTCCTTGGATTTGTAGGTGGAGGCGCACCATGATTTTTTTGTAACTATGTTTTTTAACTATCAGGGTATAGAGGCAAGAGAACAAGGGGAGTCGGGTCTTGCGAACTTGCCATGTTGAATTATAATTTCAAACCCGCTGTCACCCTTATTTTGGGAGAAGTTGAGAGTTTTCCATATTTGCTAAGTATCAGAAATTAGGACAATTTAGCCGACAGCCATGTATAGAAAGGGTTTTGCATCTGAAATTCGATAATTTTACATATTGGGTTCGCTAGTACAAAACAAGTAAGAGTTTTAGGAAGCCAAGAAATTATATTAGTTTAAAATCATGCAGGTTGGCATCGAAGCTTGAAATATCAGATACCTGAAGAGATATTTTGAGTCTCTAAGAAATCGGGTGAAATTTGTTGCATTGGATACAAAATTTTAGGCGGACTCAGCCCTAGTTTTCACCATAAGGGAATTGTTTAGAATTTTAATTTACTATCAGCTTTGCTTATAACACCGAACCCTGAAGATTCGACGGGATTCGCAATTTCATGAATTATACGGAATCCAGTTTTAACAACCCTGTTTTACGTCCTCCGTCGCCAAGTCCCTGCAAGCAAAAACTTGAGTCGATTTGGGGCGATCGCGTTCAAAGGATCTATGGTGTGTGGATTCCGTATTATTACGCTGTGTGGATTCCGTATTATTACGCCGTGTAGATTACGTATTATTACGCTGTGTGGATTCCCGAAAACTTCGGATATTTAAAATCCGGATTCCGTATTACAAAAAATTAATATTGTGGGGTTTGACCCCTCACTACAAAATTGCTAGGTTGTGGTATGTACATGCCCTTCCGGCATGGATCAATTGATAAACCCGGAGAATTATTAGATATGACGAGTCTTGAGAATACAAACAACATCGCGTCCGACAAAGCAATCGGAAGCCTAGAAACCCCGGTGTTTCTAGGTGAAGATGGCCAAGAGTATGTAGGAACCCAAGTTGAAGTCGTTCATGGCCAAGGCGGTGCGGACACAATTGTCAGTGCCTTAAATGCTATTGAGCCAGGTAGCAGGTTGTTTGGTAATGCAGAAAATGACTACATCCGTAGTCGAGGTGTTGGAGATCGAGTTTTCGGTGGCCGTGGCGATGACACGATTGTCAATGATAACGGTCAGGCATTAATCTATGGCGATTTAGGCAGTGATTACCTAATCGCGCGGGAGTCGCGAACCACAATGTTTGGTGGTCGCAGCTTCGGGGAATCCAGTACCGAAGATGGCCGCAATGTTCTACTATCCCTTGGCGGTAAGAACATCCTTCAAGGTGGGGGCGGTGATGATAGCCTTGTCGGTGTTGACGGCCGAGACACAATGGCTAGCGGTGACGGTGATGATAGCCTCATTGGTGGCTTTAAGGGTGCTAGTTTCCTGTTCGGAAATAAGGGCAAGGACTTGATTCTGTCACGAAGTGAGGACAGTCCTGATACGTTGTTCGGTGGGAAAGATGATGACACAGTCATGGTCGGAAGCACCAGTATAGCTGATGCCCCTTTTCTCTTTGGTGGGGTTGGCAATGACACCTTGATGGTTCAAAATGTCGAGGTTGATGATGCCATCCTTGTTGCTGATGTCAATCCCGATGGTAGCTTCGGCGGTTCTGATGCTGAGGAGGGCAATAACTACTTGTTTGTCAACGGTGGTCAAGGTCACCAGCTTTTTGGCAATCGTGGCAACGATACTTTAGAAGTGGGTATCAATCTAAGCGGTACTGTTTCTCTCTTTGCAGGTGCGGGTGAAGACTACCTGTTCGGCGGCAGTGGTGGAAGTTATGACAATCTTCAAGTTTTTGGAGGGCGCGGTAGTGATACCATCATCTTTGAAGGCAGCACCTCTAACTCGGTTTTCTGGGGTGACAATGACTTGATCACGAGCGACTTTGGAGACAACGTGATTGAAGTCACTGGTGATAACAACACCCTTCGTGGTGGTAACGAAAACGTAGCCGGAACGAATGCAGGCCGTAACAAGATTACCGCGATTGGTGCTGGCAGTAACTATCTTTGGGCAGGATCTGGCGGCGATTATCTCAATGCGGCCCAAGCGGGTTTGAATACAACTCTCCGAGGCGGTGAGGGACGAGACACGTTTGTCTTTGGGCCTGAACAGAAGATTATTGCCGAGGGTGAGGAACCTGACGTTTACTTTGGGGTTGGTGCTGATCAAAGCACAGCGGTAACTGTCTCCGCTCGTGATGAGATTGGTGGCGAAGCTAACTACATGGTCACTGGCAATCAGTCTAACGTCCATGAAATCATTAAAGGTGGGATTGAATTTCCTGAGACTGACGAGCGTCAGATCATCTCTATCACCGAAGACGCATCTGGCATTACTAAGACCGGTGAGGGAGATGATCTATTTGAACTCGCCAATGTCTCGGGTTCCGTAAGTTCCGGTGGTGGCCAAGATACGATCGACGTTAGCGGTTCTGTGAGCGGGTTGATTGATGCGGGTGCTGGTGATAACTCGATTCACGTCAAGGGTTCCGATGGTGTCCTTGAGAATGGACAGATTCTCGGAGGAGAGGGGGATGACACGATGACAGTTGACGGACCCGTCTCTGGAAAGATTGACGGAGGAGCCGGCGATGACACGATGACGGTTGATGAACCTGTCACGGGACAGATTGACGGAGGCGAGGGCGATGATTTCATTTCCGTCGAATCTCTCCTTGAATCGGGTGTCATTGACGGCGGAGAGAGCAACGATACGATCACTGTCGAGGATACTGTACAGGGCCTTATTAATGGTGGAGCTGGCGACGATGCAATTTCAGTCAAGTTGGTCGATGCTCCAGGTGTGATCAATACTGGAGAGGGTGACAACATCCTACAAATTGAGAGTTTGGTTGGCGGTCAAGTCAATGGTAATGGTCTGATGAATATTGGCCGTGCCTTTGTCGGGGCAACAATCAATGGCGGTGACGGGAATGATGGCATCATTCTCAAAGAAATTAGTGTGCCTGTTGGGACCGATGCTGACGCTCTTGATGCTGATGCTCGCATTGTGGTCAACGGTGGAGATGGTAATGACGTTATTGGTTTCACTACTGAGGATGATGGACAAGTCTTCGGTGGCTCTGTCCCGGTCAAACTTGAGTTGACTGTGACGGGAGGAAACAACGTAATCCAAGGCGGTCCTTTCTCAGACCGAATTACGCTGGGAGGTGATGGAAGCAATCTCGTCTATGGTGGTAAGCCGAACTTTAATGGGGATGTTTACAACGGCTTCACCATCAGCGGTGACGACACATTGAATCTTGTCGAGAATTTCCACAAGGTTGCGGGTGGACAGCAAATTGAGGCGAACGCTCAGAGCGTTGACCGCTTTGCGATTCGGGATTTGAGTGAAACGGGCTTGCCGTTGCAACGAAAATTTTTTGAAGCCCACAACGACAGCTTTTTTGAGTTTGGAGATGGGGCAAATCAAATTGACCTCGCCAATCTCTCCGAGGGGGCGAAAAGTATGCTGATCGATGTCTCAACTGCTAAGTCTGTTGAGGGAACCACAGCTGAGAAAGCAGTACTATCTGGTGCAATTGGTGTGGATACGGTCACTAACTTCAATGTTAATCAAGACCAAATTGTGTTGGATATTTCTGCTGGACAAGCCTTTGCGGGTCTGTCAGCTAATGATTTTGAAGAAATCACCTTATTTCAGGGTAGTGGTGGTTTATATGGTGGGATTGCAGACCGCTCTCGTCGTGTATTTTCGCATTTTGATGCGGGGAGCAACCCTATCTATAATCATGGTCAAGACTTCGAAACCGACTTTACTCATGTTTTGGATCAACAAGCTACTGGTTGGGTAAATGTTGATAACACTGCTAGCGGGGAGTTCTATCAAATCTTTGTCTCTGGTGAAACGAACCCTGTTCATCAACAAGGGTTGTTCTTTGATGTCACATCTGGAGGTTTGTACATCAATGATGGCAACAATTCCGTCCTTAACCTGATTTCTGTTTTGCCTGAGGCGCTCTCAGATGACCTTGCAGGACCGGGATTCTCCGGTACGGTTGAGAATACCTTTGTCGAGTTTGAAGCCCTAGGGGTTACGACGCCGACTCCTCCATCAGACATCAGCTTGTTCTAGGTCTGATGGTCAATCTCAGTTAACGCTGTATAACATTAAAAGATAAGAAGGTGGTCACTGCTCCCACCTTCTTTTTTTGTTTTTAGATTTCCAAGACTATTGGATATTCTTGGGAGTATGAAAGCTGCTAGGCTGCTTGACTATCAATTGACTCTATTTCAAGAGAGGCAAGATGAAATTAGCCAGACCAGAATCGGATTTACCTTAGTGAACGGCGAGTTCAGGTTGAGGCTGAACCTGCTGTTGTAAATACGCATACCATTGGTCCATCCCTTCCCCAGTTCGGGCGGAAACTTCCAGAATTTGGGCTTGAGGGGCGATTTTGCGGATATTCTCCAAGGCGCGATCGCGGTCAAATCCCACCACTTCAGCAATATCGATTTTATTCAAAACCACCACATCGGCAGATTTAAACACCGTAGGATATTTTAGGGGTTTATCTTCTCCTTCTGTTGTCGATAAGAGAACCACTCGTTGCGTTTCTCCTAAATCATAGGCGGCGGGACAAACTAGATTGCCTACATTCTCGATAATTAGCAGTTGGATATTGGTTAAATCGAGTTTCTGGGTGGCTTGGGCGATCGCCTCGGCTTCGAGGTGACAGAGGCTTTCGGTCATAATCTGAATCGCTTGTTGTCCACTGCGTCGCAGTCGTTGCGCGTCGTTGTCAGTTTCTAAGTCTCCGACGATAACGGCGGCGGGAATGCGATCGCCTAAGTCCATTAAGGTGCGTTCTAGGAGTGCAGTTTTCCCAGAACCCGGTGAGGAGAGAATATTGAGAACAAAGAGGTTTTTAGCTGCAAAAAAGCCGCGATTTCGTTCCGCTAGGCGATCGTTTTTCGAGAGAATCGCTTGGTGGAGGTTAATTTGTTGGTGAGAATGGTCGTGATGGGAATGGTCGTGAGAATGACCGTGAGAAGGGTTATGATGGGAATGGTCGTGAGAATGACCGTGAGAAGGGTCGTGAGAATGACCGTGAGAAGGGTCGTGATG
>CAZXWM010000150.1:0-9209 GCA_964644215.1 uncultured Phormidium sp. | reverse complement strand
GGTCGTCGCTCATGAATGGCTCTAGGAAGGGAAAACTGGGATAAATCTGTTCGACAGTTGCCGTAAATATGTCAGGCAACAGCCCCCACCAGTTTAACAAACTCTTGCCTATTCCCTGCACCGCACTGAGCCTGTCGAAGTGTTCCCTATTGCCTCTTGCCTCTTGCCTCTTGCCTCTTGCCTTCTTCCCCCCATGTCCCCAATTGTCTTTTGCGATTTCGACGGAACCATCACCCTCGAAGACACCTTCATCTCCACCGTAGAACGATTTGCCCCCCAAGCCGCAAGCCGCGTTCTGCCGCAAATTTATGACTTAAGCCTCAGTTTACAGGAGGGCGTGCATCAGATGCTCGAAGCCATCCCCTCGGCCTGCTACCCAGAAATTGTCAAACTGGCAACTACCTATGATATCCGGCCCGGCTTCGTGGAACTCCTGGATTTCCTCGATGAACGCCATGTTCCCCTGGTGGTGGTATCTGGGGGGATTCAAGGAGTTGTTGAAGCGGTGTTAGGAGAGTTACGCCAACGGGTGCGAGGTATTCATGCTGTTCAACTGCAAACCCACGGAACTTACTGTTCTCCGTACTCTGAGTTCGAGGGAGAGGGAGAAATGGTCAATAAACTGGCGGTAATTGAGCATTATGGAGAACCTGATTGGATTTTGATTGGCGATTCCATCACCGATCTCAAGGCGGCTCTGGCGGCCCCTCGGGTGTTTGCCCGCGATCGCCTCTGCCGTTATCTTACGGAACGCAGCGTAACTTACGATCGGTTTGAGACCTTTACCCAAGTTCGCGATCGCCTTTCACAACTTTGGACTTAACACCCTTCACGGTATCCTGGGTGATCTATCTTACCTTAACAAAAGTAAATCCGATCCCTGAGTGCCAATTGACCCGAAAGCCGCAGACTTTGGACCCCATCACTTAACATCAAGTTAAGAAAACGGCGATCGCAAAATCTTTATGATATAGTCAAAACGCAGGCAATTTTGCTGTTGACATATGTCCCGAGCGTTTCCCCCCAATCCTTCCTTTGATCATTCATCAGGAAATCAACTCAGCGTTAAGTCCTTCGGCTTACCCTCATCAGAGTGGCGTGGTCTTCTCGATGCGACCCTAGATGCCATGGTCATTTTAGACGCCAACGGTGGCTTTCTCGATGTAAATGAAGCGGCTTGCGACTTGTTCGGCTGCTCTCGTGCCGAATTACGACAGGCCTCGATCAATACCGTAACCGAACCTGGATTTGACTTCACAGAAATCCAGCAGAAACTCGAAGATCAAGGCAAAATTCGCGGTTCATTCTGCATCATTTGTGGAAAACGGGAAATCCGGAAAGTGGACTATGCCATCACCTATCAATCTAGCGGTCACTATCATGTCCTCGCACTGCGAGATCTCAGTCAGACCAAACAGGCTCAAAAAACCATTCAACAGCTTCAAAAAACCCTTCAGGATCAGAAGCAACAGCATCGCCAAGAATTAAACGCCGTCCAATCTCAACTCAACGCGACGCAACAACTGCTCTCGCGGTTAGCAACAGAACAAACCGAGGCGAATGTCCCCTTAGGGCCAGATTGTCTGCAACAGATTTCCCGCCACATTCCCGGCATCATCTATCAGTTTCGGATGCGTCCCGATGGGAGCTATCATTTCCCCTATGCCAGTGACGGCATACGAGAGATTTACGGAGTTAGTCCTGACGCGGTGCGAGAGGATGCTGGAGTCATTTTTGCCATGATTCACCCCGATGACCTGGCGAAAATGGACCAGTCAATTCAGACCTCTCGGAAAACCAGAATCCCTTGGTATTGTGAATATCGCATCATTCAAAATGACGGGGGTATTGTCTGGTTGCTTGGTCATGCGACTCCCCAGTTTTTTGCCGATGGAAGCATTATTTGGTATGGCTATATTCGTGACATTACCCGACCCAAAACTATAGAATCTGATCAACATCGTTTATTGGCAATTCTAGAACGTACATCTGATTTTATTGGTACGGCTGATGCCTCAGGAAAAATTCTCTACCTCAACCAAGCCTGGAAACAGTTATACGGCGACAATCAGCCTCCACAATACTTACAAGATACCTGTCCAGACTGGGTCTTAGAAATAATTTTAGATGAGGGATTATCGGAAGCGCGGCGGTTGGGAATTTGGCAAGCTCAAACTGCTATTTTAACCCCAGATGGAGAAGAAATTCCTGTCGAGCAGGTGATTATGCACCATGCTGCACAATCCCAAGAGGAGGAATACTTTTCAACGATTATCCGCGATATTCGCGATCGCCGCAGCAAAGAATTAGAACGGCAAATCCTGACTCAACAGCTTAGAGAAGCTCAGGAACTCGCTCATATTGGAGATTGGTCGTTTGATATTCAAAGCCAAGCTATTACTTGGTCGGATGAAGTATTTCGTATTTTTGGCATGAATCCCAGTCAGGGGGAACCCACATTTGAGGAAAATATCCAGCGGATTCATCCTGATGACGTTGCCTGTTTCTTGGAATTTGTAACCCAGGCCCAGCAAGGAATCCCTCAAAACTTTGATATCCGTATTGTGCGACCTAACGGGGAAATTGTTTATATCAATAGTCGCATTCGCACCGAATTTGAAGGGGAACAGCCGACTAAATTATTTGGCATTGTTATTGATATTACAGACCGCAAACGGATTGAAGAAGAACTCCGACAAGAAGAACAAAAAACTCGTGTACTACTCAATGCGATTCCTGACATGATGTTTCGCTACAACCGAGATGCGTTTTTTGTTGACTATAAACCCTCGCGGGATGTGGCAGCCTATCAAGATCCCCGAACCTTCGTGGGCAAAAATATATCCGATATTTTTCCAGATTCGTTTGCTCGGGTGGTCAAAAAATTAATTAATGAAACTTTTGCGACCGGAGAAACACAGGTTTTTGAGTATCAATTGCCAGTTCCGGGAATGGAGCAACATTTTGAAGCTCGCTTCGTCAAGGCGAATGAAGATGAAGTGTTATCTTTGGTTCGAGATATTAGCGATCGCAAACAAGCCGAGCAGGAACTTCAGGAACTTCTAACTCGCACCCAAATCCTTAATTCAATCACTCTTAAAATTCGTGATTCCCTGGATTTGGACACTATTTTAGATAGCACTGTCAGCGCTATTTTTAATGAATTACAGGTTAGTTTTTGCTGCTTTGGTTTGTCTGACACCGAGGACGATATAACTTATTTTGATGTCTTAAAAGAGCGTAAGTTCGACGATGTACCCAGCTTTTTAGGTCGGTATAATTTAGAAGATTTCCCGCAAATTTACGCAGCGTTAAGAGAAAAGCGACCTTATCTAATCAACTCAATCAAAAATTGTAATGATTTATCCGTGAAGTCCTTATTTCAAGACTCCCCGCTCCAGTCCTACTGCACCATTCCCATTTCGCTCAGTGGAGAGCAACTCGGAGGGTTTCACCTCGGCTACTCCCGTGAAACCGAAACGTGGGAGGATGATGATATTTGGCTGTTACAAGAAATTGCCAACCAAGTGGCGATCGCCATCCAACAAGCCGATCTCTATCGTGACGCTCAAAGTAAAAGCGACGAACTCAGCCAAGCCTATCGTCAACTACAAGATACACAAATTCAGTTACTGCAAGCGGAAAAAATGTCAAGCTTAGGGCAACTCGTGGGAGGAATTGCCCATGAAATCAACAATCCCGTTAGCTTTATTTATGGCAATCTCGACTATGCTGCCGAGTATTCCCAAGGCTTAATCGAACTCTGTCACCGCTACAGTCAAGCCTATCCCACCCCTGCCGAGGACATCAGCGATTACCGCGACGCCATTGATTTAGAATTTCTCATCGATGATTTTCCTAAAATTATCACCTCCATGAAATATGGTGCAACGCGCATCCGTGATATCGTCAAGTCCCTACGCACCTTTTCCCGTCTTGATGAGTCCAGTCTCAAAGATGTAGAACTCCATGAAAACCTCGATAGTACCCTGGTATTACTACAGAATCGTCTCCATCAAGGCAATTCACAGCAAGAAATACAAATCATCAAACAGTATGACGACTTGCCAAAAATTTCCTGTTATAGCGGCTTACTGAATCAGGTGTTTATGAACCTGCTCATGAATGCTATTGATGCGATCGAAGTGAAACGCAATAGCCTAGATTCCTCTCAACTAGAACAGTACCAAGGTCAAATCACCATGACGACCTATCTCGCCTCTCCAGATGCCATCATGGTGACCATTCGTGATAATGGCTGTGGGATGAGTGCCAGTACCCAAGACAAAATCTTCAATCCCTTTTTTACCACCAAGCCAGTTGGAACAGGAACGGGGATGGGATTACCCACCAGCTATCAGATTATCACACAATCCCATCAAGGAAAACTCAATTGCCAATCGACCATTGGAGAGGGAAGCGAATTTATGATTGAGTTACCCTTAAACATTCAGTTTAAGGCGCATCCGCAACGCTAGATTAGCAGTCAACCGCCATGTTAAACTCTTAGGAAAATAGACCTAAAAGCGTCACCCTTTTCAAGCATTAACTTTTATGTCATAGGCGCTTCCTAAAATTGCCGTTTCTGCATTAATATGTTATGTCTTCCCCCCAAATTCCTCGCGTTCCTCTGCTGCGTCCTTTAACCCCCCACCCCACCAGTGATGGGTCATTCACATTTTTCTCTCAGGAATTTGGGGAGTTGTTCCATTCCCACCATGGTGCAAAACAAGAAGCCGAACAAAAGTTTGTGCAGCCAACCCGACTTCGGGAACAGGCGCGGCTATCTAAGGTTATTTATCTGCTCGATATTTGCTATGGTTTAGGCTACAATAGTGCCGCTGCGATCGAGGCAATTTGGGACGCTAATTCTGACTGTCGCATTGTCTTAGTGGGATTAGAATTAGAGCGAGTCATCCCTAAGGCTGCCGTGCATCAAGACTTACTCAATGATTGGTCTAATGATGTCCGCTGGCGTTTAGATGATCTCTCACAACAGCATCATTTTGAAGATACTCGATTAACAGCTAACTTAGTCTTTGGTGATGCGCGATCGCAGCTACAAGACATTTGCCAACAGGGGTTTAAAGCCGATGCCATTTTTCTCGATCCCTTTTCCCCTCCCACCTGTCCCGAATTATGGACGGTTGACTTTCTTAAAGGGGTGGGAGATTGTTTATCCGCCAACGGCTACTTAGCCACCTATTCCTGTTCCGCTGCGGTACGACGTGCCTTAAAATACGTGGGATTACAGATTGGTTCTACCCATCCAGTGGGCCGTAAAAGTCCCGGAACTGTTGCGACTTGGCGTGGCGATCGCACCTTACCCCCATTATCCCCTCAAGAACAGGAACATTTACAAACCCGAGCCGCCATTCCTTACCGAGATCCTAATCTTAACGATGCACGAGATGTGATTCAAGAACGCCGCCGTCAAGAGCAAGCCAAATCAGATTTAGAACCCACAAGTCACTGGAAAAAACGTTGGCAAGAAGGCAACAGGCAATCTAGCAACAGGCAATAGGTAATAGGCAATCTTCTCGTTCCTTGGCTCTGCCAAGGAATGCCTTTTAGGAGGCTCCGCCTCCCAACTCAAGTCGGCACTAAAAACAATATCTTGCAGGCACTCTGATTTTCAACTACAATAAAGATATCACTATTTTCACCACTTATCAGTTTATTAAAACCGATAAAACTTAATTGAACCCGCCAATCAACAGAGAACCATGGTCACCGTATCATCTATCCCTGCAAACCAGCAAGCAATTGCCGAAGCCCAGATTCGCGACAAAGCCAAGCAAGTTGATTATAACACACTTGAATACCCCATTGAGGTGATTGTTCAAAAGTATTGTGATGGGCTAGAAGATGATACAAATGAGATTTTCATCCCAGACTATCAACGAGAAATGGCCTGGGATGAGGAAAATCAGTCTAAATTTATTGAATCTATTTTACTTGGATTACCGATTCCTTATATTTTTGTCGCTGACGTTTCGGATGAAGAAGAAGACTATGATGCCCGCTTAGAGATTATTGACGGAACACAACGGATTCGTACTCTAAAGCGATTTTTAAATAATGAACTCCAACTCAGTAATCTTAAAAAACTAACCGAGTTAAATGGCTTTGAGTTCAAAGACTTCCCCAAACCTCGGCAGCGTCGCTTTCAACGCAATACCTTAAGAATGATACGCCTACGAGAAACGGCTGATGAGGAAGTTCGCCGAGATCTGTTTGAACGAATTAACTCAGGGAGTGTAGAACTAAATGCCATGGAAAAACGGCGAGGAAGTCAGCCAGGACTTTTCCTCAATCTCATCGAAGACTTATCACAAAATCCAAGATTTTTGCAGCTATGTTCATTCTCTCAAGCTTCAATTGATCGGCGAGATCCTCAAGAATATGTGTTGAGATTTTTTGCGTTTCTGGAAAATTACCAGTCCTTTTCGGGTCATGTTCATGACTTCCTTGATAGCTACTTGAAATCCAAAAATGCTGCTCTGGAGCAATCAGGACAGGCGACAGAGACTTTAAATTGCTTGCGACATACATTTTTATCTGTTCTCTCAGTCATTGAGGAATTAGCACCCAATAGCCTAAGAACTGGCAAACATAAAATACGACCGATTACTCGCATTAAATTTGAGTCGTTATCGGTTGGGTTGGCATTAGCTTTGCAACAACGAGAGAATTGGATTCCTCGTTCTCTGAGCTTCATTGAATCAGACGAGTTCCATTCTTATACGAAGAGTGATGCGAGTAGCTCTAAAAATAAGGTCGTTCGTCGCATTGAGTATGTTCGAGATGCTGCTTTAGCTGAATCATGACAAGTCAATTATTTTATCAATTTAATCCAAAAGCCGTAGAAGTGAGTCAGTATTTCATGTTTTTTAAGAAGCTTGAGAAAGAAACCTATGAGCGAAAGCGTATCCAAGCTCAGAATCCAGTCATTGACGTTTATTTCAATCAGGACATTGAACGGACTCTAAAAGGTGCTGGATTTCTACTACTCTATAACTTGATTGAAGGAACGATCAGGAGTGCGATCGAACATATTTTTGCTCATATTAGTTCGCACTCAGTATGCTTTGATGATCTTAATCGGGATCTCAAGTTGATTGTTCTCAAGAATTTCAAAAAAAAATCGCCAGATAAGCTAATTGAACAGATTAATCAACTCTCCCTCGATATTATTTCAGAAACATTTGATGCCAATGAAATTGTTTCTGGGAATGTGGATGCTCGTAAAGTCAGAACTCTGGCCCGAAATTATGGATTTTCGAGCCAATCGAGTCCGATGACTTATGACGGATATGATTTATTGGCTATTAAAACGCACCGCAATGACCTAGCTCATGGATTTAAGTCATTTAATGAGATTGGGAAAGACATATAGCAAAAGTTGGTCTGAATAGGACAAAAAACAGGGGACAAGAAGGCAAGAGGCAAGAGGCAAGAGGCAAAAGGTAGGAGATTCTCTTCCAACTCAGAGTATCCTAAGGCAATCTTCGATTGCTATACCATCCGAAGAGTTGTTTAGAATAAAAAATAGAGTTATTATCTATTTAAAATGTCTCATTATCAATATTGAAAACTATTTAGAACATCAAGACTATTTAGACCCGTCATCTGATACATTCTCAAACTAAATACACCGTTTCTGGTACATCTTGCAAACAGGTTTGTAAGAGTGGATCACTCAAAGGACGCTCATATACTTCTTGAAACAACTGACAAAGCAATTGACGAACCCGATCGCCTGTCAACGTAGGAGTCTTATACCCTGGCGCGATCGCCAAACACATCTCCGTCGCTTCTCCCCCCGACAGTGGCGGCAAAATATAGCGTACATCCTCAAGAAATAGCGCCCCGAGTCGTTGATAAAACCCATAGCGGCGTTGCGTCATCGGATCAGCCGCATGGGGTAATTCAACCTCTAATAATAGATAGCGATCGCGCTCCTGTAACGCCGTTAGCACTTGCCTAAAAAAGCGACTACCAATCCCCTGATTGCGAGCTTCTTTATGAGTTGCAATATATCCTAATAACACCAAATCACTGTCCCGGAGAGTATATAAAATCGCCATAAACACGACCTCTTCCCTCCGTTGGCCAACCCAAAGTTCATAAATCCCGCTATCAATACGTTCCCCAACCAGAGAACGCGGAATCTGCTCACTCAGGGGAAACGCCTCCTCATAAATCGCCAACGCTGCTGCTGTAGCCCGATGTTGCGAAGAACCAATCTGCTGAAACGTCACGGGTGCGGCGGTATCCGTCATCTCACTCGCTCTCCTCCGACAATTCCGGTTTACCCTCTTTCTCTAACCGACGGGCCATCTCCGCTCGTCGTTGACGCAACGTGTCATCACCAGGACTGAGTTTTTCGGCGATCGCATAGGAACGTAACGCCTCATGAGTGCGTTTAAGTTTTTCGAGAACCTCACAGCGACGTAACCAAGCCTCATAATTTCCCGGTTGTAGCTGAATCGTGCGATCATAGGTTGCCAACGCCTCACGATAGCGTTGTAGGCGAGAGAGAACATTGCCCCGTTTCAACCATAACGGTAGATGCTCGACCCATAACGCCAAGGCCAAATCATACACCGACAGCGCCTCCTCATAGCGTTGTAACTTCTCCAAACAGGCCCCTTGTTTCAAACGAGCCGACATTTGCATCGGCTGTACTCCTTGTGCATTGGCGTAGGCTGTAATTGCCTCGGTAGGACGTTTGAGCAGTTCCAACGCTTCTCCCTTCTTAAGCCAGGCTCGATACACCCACATATCCAACGGAGGACCAATTTGAATCACCTTCTCATAGGCGGCGATCGCATTCTCATAGCGTTTCAAGTTCGCCAACACCTCACCGCGATAGTACCAAGCCTGAGCATAGTTAGGTTCAATTTGAATTGCGTTATCAAAAGCAACAATCGCATCAGCATCGCGATTGAGATGATAGAGAATCTTACCGCGACCGAGCCAACTTGGTGCAAAATCAGGATCTAAATGGGTCGAATGATCATAGGCGTTCAACGCCTGGGGATACTGTTGCGTCTCATATAACGCCACCCCCTTTCCATACCAAGCCTGAGCCGACTGAGGCTGTAAACTCAAGGCCCGATCAAAACAGGCGATCGCCGCCTCCCCCCATTGATGTCGCATCGCCATTCCCTTGAGAATCCAGGCCTCAACCTGATTGGGATCTT
>CAZXWM010000149.1:5406-9232 GCA_964644215.1 uncultured Phormidium sp. | reverse complement strand
TTCCGGTTCTCACCAGCCGAGAACCGGGCGGAACCCGACTCGGGCAACAATTACGGAGTCTATTGCTCGATGTTCGCCAGCAGGATGAGATTGCGCCTCGCTCCGAGTTACTGCTTTATGCTGCCGATCGCGCCCAGCATATCGAACAGTATCTTAAGCCTAACTTAGCTCAAGGAGCGATTATCCTGTGCGATCGCTATACCGACTCCACCCTGGCCTATCAAGGCTATGGCCGACAACTCGACTTAGAGTTAATCCAACACCTCAATGCGATCGCCAGCGGCGGCTTAACGCCCCAATTAACCTTCTGGTTAGATCTCGACCCCGAAATTGGCCTGCAACGAATCACAGAGCGAGGAGCGCCCAATCGCCTCGAACAAGAAGCCCTCGACTTTCACCAGCGGGTACGGGCCGGCTACATCGCCCTGGCTCAAGACCATCCCCAACGGATTATACGTCTTGACGCTAACGCCGCCGCTGATGACCTTGAACGAGAGATTCGCGCCATCCTACAAACCCGCTTATCCGAGACCTTGTGCGAGAGTTGGCCAAAGAATTTGTCCAAGACTTGAGATCAGCCCTTATCATAATTGAGGAAGCCTCGGGCCAAAACCCGAAGCATTCCGTTAACGATGATACAGAAACGGACTAGAGATTGTGGCAAACGCGATACATCTGGCGCTAGTCGAAAATGGAGCCGCCCGATGGACGAATGCAAAAAATGGTCAGGGGGCGATCGCATTAGACTTAACGAACGCCCATCTCATTGCTGCGGACTTTCGAGACTTCAACCTGGCTCACTGTAACCTACGAGGCGCAACCCTAACCGGGGCCAACTTCCGAGGTGCAAGGCTTGACTATGCAGACTTAAGCGGCGCCAACCTCAACGGAGCCAACCTGCATCACGCCTCCCTCTGTCACGCCAATCTCAACGGCGCTCAACTGCGTCGCGCCAGTCTCTGTGAAGCAACGTTACATCGGGCGCATCTCAACCAAGCCGATGTCTCCGAAGCGACTCTACATGACGCCGAATTGATCGAGGCGCATCTCTATCACGCCAATCTCTCCCATAGCGATCTCTCGGGAGTCCATTTCAACGGTGCTTACCTCGCCGACGCCAATCTCCAACAGGCCAACCTCACGGGCGCTGACTTGCGTCTGGCTCAATTACAGAACGCGGATTTTAGCGGAAGTAACCTAACGCGAGTCGTCTTACGCTACGCCCAGGTTCAGGGAGCCAGGTTCGACAACGCTCAACTGCGTCACATCGATGACTGGGGTTGCGTTGGGGCGACTGACTCCCTCAACCACTAATCCCCATCCCCCATTACGCAACAAGGGGCGTAGCACATCGACTACGCCCCCACTAGAGATGATCTGTTGCCTGTTGCCTGTTGCCTGTTGCCTGTTGCCTGTTGCCTGTTGCCGAGAATTGCTATAACAGACTACTCGCTGCGGGCGTAATCATCCTGGAAACGGATAATATCGTCTTCCCCGAGATATTCACCGTTCTGTACTTCAATAAGAATCAGAGGAATGACACCGGGATTTTCCAGACGGTGGCTTGTTCCTTGGGGAACATAGGTGGACTGATTGCTGTACACCAGTTCTTCCTTCTCATCACAGATGACTCGCGCCGTTCCCGAAACCACAATCCAATGTTCACTACGATGGTGGTGCATCTGCAAGCTCAGACGGTGTCCAGGCTTAACTTCAATGCGTTTAATTTTATAACGAGTTCCTTCTTCTAAGACCGTAAACGATCCCCAAGGGCGCAGTTCTGTGGCTGCAATTCCTTGAGGCGTCTCGGCCAAGCTGGGTAATGTTTTATGATTTGTGGCTTCTTTTGTAGACTCTTTAACAGATGCCATAGTCGAGTGGCCTCCTTCTATCCGTGAGATGTCATAGGACGGAGGGCGTGTGAAACCCTCACAAACTCTATTGTGATATACAAAGCTGGGATCTGGGGGATTTTCTGGGAAGCTTTAAGCAATCTTTATAGAATTGGGGGGAATTGCAAAGTCGGCTTCATCTGGGAGAGGAAGGCAACAGGCAACAGGCATAACCACCCCTTGCCCCTCCCAGGAGGGGAAAGACGTAGGGGCGTACCTTTATGGTCGCCCTCTTAAGAGGCAACAGGCAACAGGCCACAGGCAACAGGGCCAAGAAGGTAATGATTGAACCGTTTTAGCGTTGGGTCAGTCTATAACCTTGGAGTCCGGGATTGACGGAAGTTTCCTAAAACTCTCAGTTCAATACGATCAATGGTTCGGTACAAGATACAGGTTAAGGGATGGTCAAACGTTAATGGTGATAGCAGACAAGCCCAACCACCCTCAAGATGGGGAGTTAGTGCGTCGATGTTGTCAAGGAGACGAAGGCAGTTTTCGGGAACTCTATCGACGCTATCAGGGGAAGGTGCGAGCAACGCTTTACCAACTCTGTGGCCGAGAGGTTCTCGACGATCTCGTTCAGGAAACCTTCCTGCGGGTGTGGCGGGGCCTACCGAAACTGCGATCGCCTGACTACTTCTCCACCTGGCTCTATCGTATCGTCTGGAACGTGGCCACCGATAAACGGCGAGAATTTGCCAAAAGTGCCAACTTACGCGCCAAACTGCAACCCGAACCACCCGTTGAAGCGTCAGATCTCATGGAACTCCAATATCGGGATTGGGTTGAAGCGGCCTTGCAAGACTTAAAACTTGACTTTAGGAGTGTGATTGTCTTGCATGATCTCGAAGATCTGCCCCAAAAAGAGGTAGCGGACATTCTCGATATTCCGGTGGGAACCGTCAAATCTCGTTTATTTCATGGGCGAAAACTCGTCCGCCAGTATCTTGAACAGCAGGGGGTGACATTTTGATACATAACCACGATGACGATCGCCAACTCGTCACCTTTTTACAACAGCACCGACCGCATCCGCCAGCCCCGCCGCCGGAACTCGAATCTCAACTATTGGCCCAGATTCGGACGGATAAAACCCTGAAGCTAATTCGACGTCGCCAGCAATGGCGTTTAGGGGGAGCGATCGCAGCGGCGTTAATTCCCTTAGTCTGGTTCAGCAGTCGCCACATCTTCACTCCCCAAAGCAGTAACGCTCAGTTGGCGCAACTCGAAACCTTCCTCGAAGAGAGTTGGTATTGTTCGAGTTATGAGTGCGAACTCAACCCCTGGGAAAGCGAGGAATGGGACAGTTCCTGGGACCTCTCAGAACTAGCCAGCCAAAGGGAACCCGCACCCGATTCACGTTAACCACTTCAGGTTAACCCTTTCACTTCATCTACGATTTACATAGGAGATTAACGACCATGGCTCACCGTAATCGCGTCCAAAACCGTAACCGCGTCCAAAACCGATGCTGCACCCGTAAAGCCGCCATGTGCGGATTAGCAGGATTCCTCATGTTAGGAACCGTCGCTGCACCCTACGCTCACGCCGACGATATGAGTCCCCGTCAGACTCACATGAGTCAGCGCGGGCCGGGAGGCGGCGGCCAAATGCGTTGGATTGACGAGTTGGACTTAACAAGCGAACAAACGAACTCGATTCAAGCCATCCGCGATCGCTATCAACCGCAAATTGACTCGGTTCGCGAGCAGATGCAAGAACATCGCGATACCATGCACAACGCCATGGGAAGCAACGCCTCGGATGCCGAAATTCGTCAACAGCGTCAACAGATGATGGAATTGCGCAATGAGATGTCGGATTTGCGCTTTAACTCGATGATGGACATTCGCGGCGTTCTCACCGAGGAACAGCGCGCTCAGGTTCGCGAGTGGATGGAAGACCATCGTGGACAACGGGGACGTGGCCGGGGA
>CAZXWM010000149.1:4258-5396 GCA_964644215.1 uncultured Phormidium sp. | reverse complement strand
TGGTCCCGGAAATGGTCCCGGAAATGGTCCCGGAAATGGTCCCGGAAATTGGCAGGGAAATCCCGGTCAAGGTCGTGGCCCTGGGGGAATGCGCTAAGCCTAATCTACGGTTGGCAGGGTTGCCTATACTCAAGCGTCCCCAAAATCCGCTAGGATCGCCATAAAGACATACTCGCGCCAGGAATGCTTTGTCGTCCCTGGCGCTTTTGCGACTTCATGAAATTCCTCGAACTCGTCCTACAAAACTTTGGTCCTTATATTGGACGACAAGAACTCAATCTACGCCCTATCGACGCCGAAGGGGGGGAACTGGCCCCGATTATCCTCTTTGGGGGGATGAATGGCGGCGGTAAAACCACCCTCATGGATGCGATTCGCCTGGCCCTCTATGGACAACGGGCGCAATGTTCGACGCGGGGAAGTCTCAATTATGGGGATTTCCTCGCTCAATGTGTCAATCGTCATAGTGAACCCCACGCCAAAACCAGTATTGAACTGCTGTTTGAGCAGGTGGTGGATAATCGTCAGGTGCGCTATCGCATTATCCGCACTTGGGATCGCTATCCCAAGGAGGGGAGGGAAACTCTGGGGATTTATCAGCCGGATGGCCTGGGAAATAGTGATTGGAAGGATGAAGGCTTGTCAGAAACTTGGGATGAGTACGTCGAAACGCTACTTCCGTTGGGAATTTCTAATCTGTTTCTGTTTGATGGGGAACAGGTGAAGGAGTTGGCGGAACTCGAGGCCCCGCCGCCGTTGGTATCGGGGGCGATTAAGTCTCTGTTGGGGTTGGAGTTGGCCGAACGCTTGGCGGTGGATTTGGAGGTGTTGGTGAATCGCAAGCGCAAGACGTTGGCGGGGAAGAAGGAACGGGCGGAGATTGAGGCGATTGAGCGGCGTTTGGAGGAGGCTCAGCAGGAACATCAGCAGCTTCAGCAACAGGTTAAAGACTTAAAACGGGAGCGCCAGAGCGCCCTGGAAGAAGAGGAACGGGCGACGGCGGTGTTTCGCGCTCAGGGGGGCAAAATTGCTGAGGAACGGGCGGCTCTGGAGGCTCAACTTGCGAGTCAGAAACAGGAGGTGGAGCGTCATCGCGATCGCCTGCGGGAGTTGGCGGCGGGCTGTTTACCTCTGGTTG
>CAZXWM010000149.1:0-4248 GCA_964644215.1 uncultured Phormidium sp. | reverse complement strand
TGAGCTTCAGCCGTTGTTAATGATGGCTCACAAACAAGGGGAATGGGAAGAAAAAGAACGTCGCGCTCGTTTGTTACAGGGGGCGATGCAGGAGCGGGATCAGCGGCTGTTGGATCTGTTGCAAGGGTTGGGATTGGCGAAACCTCAGTTAGAGACGGTAGAGGATTTTTTGCTCCAAGATAGCCCCCAGACGCAGGATGAGGCGGCATTGTGGTTGGGGTTGAGCGATCGCCAGTTGCAGGGGGTACGGGCGTTGTTGGGCGATCGCCTCGGGGATGGGATACGTCAAACTGAGGCGACGCAAGGACATTTACAAGAGGCGTTGGAGGCGTTAACTCGCACGGAACAGCTTATTGCACAGGCGGCTCCGAAGGAGGAGAGCGATCGCCTCTTACTGGCGATGACGCAGGCTCAGGGAAAACGCCAGAAACTCGATGCACAACTGGAGTTAGGAGAACGGGAGGTTCAGCAGCGCGGGGCTGAAGTCGAACGGATTAAGAAGGAGTTGGCCAGTTACGGGGAACAGAATGTCGATCGCCAAAATGCCAATCATTTGATTGATAACGCCAAGTCGGTGCAACGGACGTTAGCGCAATTCCGGGAACGCTTGACGTTGCGGAAACTCAATAAGCTGGAATTGGAAGTGACGGAATGTTTCCGCTATCTGTTGCACAAGTCGGATTTGGTGCATCGGGTGGTGATTGAGGCGGAGGACTTTCGCTTACTGTTATATGATCGTCAGGGGCAGATGGTTCCTAAACATCGCCTCTCGGCGGGGGAAAAGCAACTGTTGGCGATCGCCTTCCTTTGGGGATTGGCGCGGGTGTCGGGCCGTCAGCTTCCGGTGGCGATCGATACGCCTCTGGGCCGTTTGGATTCGTCTCACCGCCAAAATTTGGTGGAACGCTATTTCCCGGCGGCCAGTCATCAGGTGATTTTGCTGTCGACGGATACGGAGATTCGTGAAGCCGAAGCTAATCAACTCCGGGAGTTTGGGGCGATCGCGCGGGAATACCGCCTCGATTATGACCCTAAGTTGCAGCAAACTCGGGTGCAACCGGGGTATTTTGAGTTTGGGGAGGAAGGCAAGAGCTAATGGGCAAGAGGGGAACCACGTAGGGGCGTACCCTTGTGGTCGCCCTCTTTGGGTCGCCCTCTTTGGGTAATAGTGAACAGGATTGGAGATGAGTGAGTATTCTTGGAATTTTTGGTTTACATTGCCGATTTATCCCTATGGACAGCGGCGGACGTTGCGGCGGGAGGTGGTGCGCGATCGCCTCTGGACGTTTGACCAACTTCAGGGGATTTTCTATGTGGTCGTTCCTATCCGCATGACGGTCATTAAACTGGATGCGGGAGGATTGTTAGTCTATGCACCCATCGCCCCAACGCGGGAATGTTTAACTCTTCTCAATGAATTGGTGGCGCAACATGGCCCCGTTCGCTATATTATCCATCCCACGGTGTCTGGCTTAGAACATAAGGTTTTTGTCGGACCCTTTGCCCGGGCCTGTCCCCAGGCGCAGGTGTATATCGCCCCGCAACAGTGGAGTTTTCCCCTTAATCTGCCTCTGAGTTGGTTGGGCCTTCCGGGCGATCGCACTCATTTGATTCCCGATGAACCCAGTCAACTTCCGTTTGCCGATCAATGCGCCTTGGACGTTCTTGGCCCCATTAACCTAGGAACCGGTTGGTTCGGAGAAGTGGCGCTCTATGACCGTCCCAGTCGTAGTTTATTGCTCACCGATAGCCTCATTGCGATTCCTGAAGATCCACCGGCCATTGTCCAATTGGACAGTTTTCCGCTTTTGTTTCACGCCAAAGATAGCCCCTTTGATGTGATTGAAGATACGCCGGAAAATCGCCGCAAGGGTTGGCAACGAATCTGTTTATTTGCGGCTTATTTTCGTCCCAGTGTCTTAGAAACACCGCCCTGGGGTCAGGTGATTCGGGATGCGTTTAAGGTGGGCGATCGCTCCCGTCAAAACTATTTTGGTTTATATCCCTTTCAATGGCAAAATAACTGGCAACGCTCCTTTGAGGCATTGCGGGGAAATGGTCGCCCACTGGTGGCTCCGGTGTTGCAAAAACTCATTCTCAATCGTGCGCCCCAGGAAACGTTAGATTGGGTGGAACGGGTCTCTCAATGGCACTGCGATCGCCTCATTTCTGCCCATTTTCAAGCTCCAATTACTAGCACAAAAGAACAGTTTTATCAAGCTTTTTTGTTTCTAAAAAACCAGGAGTTGTTTAACAATTCTTCCCTACCCAGTATTGATTTACAACTGTTGGTGGATATTGATAAAACTCTCTGCGATCGGGGTATTGTTCCCCCTTCAAAACTAAGCCGTTAATTGTCTTAAACTTCCCCAAAAACAACTATGACCACCTTAAACTTACCACCGATGGGCTGTGGAACCTGGGCTTGGGGAAATCGCCTGCTTTGGGATTACGATGACAGTATGGATAGTGGCTTACAACAGGTGTTTAATCTCTGTGTAGACAACGGCGTAACTCTCTTTGACACGGGAGACTCCTATGGAACCGGAAAACTCAGTGGACGCAGTGAATTACTCTTAGGACAATTCGCCCAACGTTACTGTGACACCGCCGTTAATGTGCAACGGACGGAAATTTGTTTAGCCACGAAACTGGCCCCCTATCCGTGGCGACTTAGCCGGGGGTCTATGATTGCGGCGGCGGAGGCTTCAGCGGAACGTTTGGGGGGCATTGATTTGGTACAAATGCACTGGTCCACGGCGAATTATTTACCCTGGCAAGAATGGCCCTTATTGGATGGGTTAATGGATTTATATGAAGCGGGGAAGGTGCGCGGAGTGGGGGTATCGAATTATGGCCCAAAACGATTGCGAAAGGTGCATCGCCGTTTTAGCGATCGCGGTATTTCCATTGTCTCGTTGCAGGTGCAATATTCGTTGCTATCGACCTATCCGGTGACGGAGTTAGGGTTGAAAGAGGTTTGTGATGAGTTGGGGATTCAATTGATTGCTTATAGTCCTTTGGCGTTGGGATTATTGACGGGTAAGTATTCCTCTGAGAAGACGCCGAAGGGGTTGCGGGGCCTGGTGTGTCGGCAGATTTTACCGGGGGCGCGATCGCTGTTGGATTGTTTGGGTGCGATCGCCAACTCCCGCGATAAAACCCCGGCCCAAGTAGCTTTAAATTGGTGTATGGCGAAAGGGACAATTCCCATTCCGGGGGCGAAAACCGTCGAACAGGCCCAGCAGAACCTGGGGGCGTTGGGTTGGATGTTAGACGCGGGTGAGGTTGAGGAATTGGATCGTGAAGCGGCGAAGGTGAAAAAGCCGATGGTTCAAAACATTTTTCAAACTCGCTAGGCTCGGTCTCTGCCTGGATATTGATTTTAGCAAAAAGCGATAATTGCCCAAAAAACAAGTATGGATAGAAAAACTAAGGTTATACTATGTAACTATACCAAGGGTGGAGCCGGAAAGACGACCGTTGCGGTTCATATCGCCAAGGTTCTGGTTGAGCAAACGATTGGGAAAACACTCCTCGTGGACTGTGATCCGCGTCCAGATTCTTGGAGATTTTTCCAGGGATCTCGCCCGCAATCTGGTCAAACTCAGGTATCTTGCCAAAGCGGTCTAGATTTACGCTGGAATCCACCCCAGTCCAAAGGCTCTCGATTTAAACCGATCAAAAAGGGAGACTACTCCACCTATGACTATCTTGTGATTGACACCGATAGCCCCCCTGAGGATTCATTAACCATTCTAGGAGATACGTTACCGGATATTTTTCTCGTACCCATTTCGGAGTCTCAGTCTCACGCGATTGAGGATATTCCGGGTTTCCTCCAAGATCTCGATCGCGAAGTGCAGTTTATCCGGGACTCTGGTATTACCTACAATCCTGTGGCGAAAGTCGTTCCCTTAGGGATTCAACATCAATCTGTAGAATCTGAGTTGCAGAATTGGGATTTTCATCACTTGACTGTGGAAATTTCTCAACCGATGCAGCCTTTAGCTCTTGAAGTTCAGACAGCTCTTAAGGAAAAAAGAATTATCTGGGACTATCCGAATCTTGACTGTCTAAAATCCTATTTTATCGATTTAATCAACGTAGAAATTCCGGAGGTAGAATAGACAATGTCTCTTCCCAACTCAACTCCAAGCAGTGGCGTCAGTCAACGAGCCAGTGAAATCGCTCGTCAAAATCGTGAAGCTCGGAACAATGCCAGTGAATGCGATCGCAATCTTGTCC
>CAZXWM010000148.1:0-9232 GCA_964644215.1 uncultured Phormidium sp. | reverse complement strand
CCTCTTGCCTCTTGCCCTCCTGTTCCGGTGTTCCCTATTCCCTGTTCCCTTCTTATGTTGAGTTTACTGAGTTCGGGGGCTTTGGCCCTGTGGTTAGATGCGATGGGCCTGATGCCTCCTGAGTCTCAGGTGAGTGTTCCCCTGTTTGATGCCCCCGGACTGGTGCTAGAGGTGGAAGCGGATCAGGAGGCAGAGTCTCTTGTAGAGGGATATTTGACGGATTTGGAACGGCAGGGAATTTCTCGCCAACGGCAGGGAATTTGGCTACAAGTGGGGGCTGAGAAACTGGCCTCCCATCAAGGGACTATTCCTCGTTCGGCGGCGTCGGTGACGAAAACGGCCACGACGCTAGTGGCTTTGCAGACGTGGGATTGGCAACGACGCTGGCTGACAGAGATTAGTGCGACTGGCTCCCTCGTCGATGGGGTGTTGCAGGGGGATTTAGTGATCAGCGGTGGCGGGGATAGGCTCTGGGTGTGGGAGGATGCGATCGCCGTGGCGGTGGTCTTACAAGAGTTGGGGATTGAGGCCGTCGCCGGAGATCTGATTCTGGAAAATCAGCCCTGGTTGAATTTTGAGCAAGATGCTGACGAGGTGGGTGAGGGGTTAATCGAGAGTTTTGATGCTCGCCGTTGGACTCCCCCCGTCGAACGAGCCTATGGGAGATTGGCGGCTCGAACCCCGAGGCCTCAACTTGAGATTCGCGGCGAGATTCGCGTTTTAGGGGAGGGAAGCGCGGACTTAGCCGATGAGAGTCAGGCTCAACCTCTAACGGAACCACCCAGCCGACGCATTCCCTTATTACGCCAGCAGTCTCTACCGCTGCTCTCGCTTTTGAAGATTATGAATGTCTATAGCAACAATGTGATTGCTGATAGTTTGGCTGAGGAGCTTGGCGGGGGGGCTGAGGTGGCTCGACGAGCGGCTCACTTAGCGGGGGTTCCCGAGGCGGAAATCCAGTTGGTGAATGGGTCAGGATTAGGCCAGGACAACCGCATTTCCCCCCGAGCGGCGGTGGCCCTGTTGTCCGGGATTCACCGGCGTTTGGCGGCGGGAGGGTTAACGCTGGCCGATGTGTTGCCGGTGTTTGGCCAAGATGGGGGAACGATGGAGGGGCGAGCGATGCCGAAAGGGGCGACGGTGAAGACGGGAACCCTCTGGAATGTGAGTGCTTTGGTGGGGGTGGTGCCGACGGGCGATCGCGGTTTAGTCTGGTTTGCCCTGCTCAATGGGGGCGATGCTTATACCCTACCCTTTCGCCGTCAGCAGGATCAGTTTTTGCAGGGTCTCCAGGAGCAATGGGGGAGGACGATACAACCGCGATCGCTGACGACGAGTTATCCCTATCCTCGTTTTGGCGATCGCGATCGCATTGAGGTCATCGCTGACCCGGCTTTTACCCCTAACCAATTAACAGGCCCATATCCCCCGACGGAACTACCATAGCGGCAGCCTGGACGGCTTCTGGGCTACTGTTGAGGATACGGCCTTGGAAATCGTTATTTTCTAGTTGAATCAGCACGTCAGCCCCATCAGGGATGAAGCGCACGGTGGCCGGGTCTGTTTCGGCCGCCAGAACAATGCGATCGCCCTCGGCGGGGTTAAAGTCGGTGACCACATCAGCGAGATTCGCATCAACACGACCGATGTTAGTGTTACCCCGCAGAACGAACTGATCGGCACCCGCACCGCCGGTGAGGGTATCTTGGTCGCGATCGCCCATTAACACATCAATACCGGCACCACCGACGAGAACATCATTCCCCTGTCCCCCTCGCAGGACATTATTCCCCCCGCCAGCGGTGAGGGTATCGTTGCCCAATTGGCCATGCAGGATATCGTTGCCGATGCCACCATTGAGGATATCCTCGTTTTGGCCACCGCGAATTAGGTTATTCCCGGCTTCTCCGGTGAGGGTATCGTTGCCCTGGTTCCCGTAGAGAACATCGTCAATGGCAGAACCAATAAAGGTCTCATTGCCCCCTAAGCCGACAAAACCTGAGGGATTGGCTTGACTCAGTTCTGGGGTGACATCCAAAACATCATCGCCATCACCCAAAACTTGGAACACTAGTGGCAGACTCGCTCGTTCAAGGCGGTTAAAAAAGAAGTTGAGCAAGTTGACTTCCATAAACGCCGATTGGCGCGACGGCAGAATACCCTCGACGAAGCGGGCCGCTTCAATGCGATCGCCGGCATCAATCGCGTCCATCACCGACTGGCCATCGGTAATGTTGCCGAACACCGCATAATTGCCATCAAGGAAGTTGGAATTGGTGAGATTGAAGTAAAACTGCGAGGAGGCGGAGTTAGGATCTTGGGCGCGGGCCATGGCGATCGTGCCGCGATTGTTCCGTAACACCGGAGGAACGGTAATCCCCGCATCACGAAAGAGGGTTCCAATGACCGGTTCTGCGGCTCCCTCGGGTTTAATTTCTAGGGGAATGGTGCGGGTTGCTCCCGTGGCGGGATCGGTGAATCCTTCCCGGCCCAAGAGATTGGTGGGAAAGTTAGGATCGCGACTGTTAGGATCTCCGGCTTGGGCCACAAAATCGTCAACCACCCGGTGAAAGGTGATGTCGTCATAGAAGCGGCGAGAGACCAAATCCGCGAAGTTCCCCGCCGTGATGGGGGCATTATTGCCATCGAGGGCAATGGTGATCGGTTGTCCGTCTACCACCATAACGACGGTAGCTGAACCGGATAGAGGGGCGGCGTTACTCATGGTTGAACTGGATTTCCCTGAACGAAATCGGTTAACAGTGAACAGTTTTATTATCTAGCACCGCCCGACGCGATCGCCCCGATTAGAGTTCCACTAGGGAGTCTAATCGGGGGTCTACTCAGACCGGCGGCGGGGCGAGCGGCGCGGGACCTGACGGCAAAAGAAACTCTGGCACTTCCAGATTGCTGAGCTTCAATCGCAGCAGCCCCGCGCTCTACCCGGTCGGGGGAGCGTCGGGAAGAATGCGATTGACATGCAGGGTGATTCAGGCCACAATATCAATGACATACTGTAGTAACTCCGAATAATCAAGGCTGAAAGAGCCGGGTTGTCTAGGATTACCAAAATACACAGTAATCAGTATTCAAGACTTGGCGGTAGGGCATTCCGTCAATAAAGCTCAGGTAACGTCCAATGCAATAGCAGGATTCACTGAGAAGCCCGCGCTCTATACGTTAGTATGAGCATCGGGAGTATGTCACGTATACTGGGAACGACATGGATTTCCCAAGTGCAATCCTGGTCATCACCCGCCCCAAGTCACCTGAATCGGTGACATGAGTTCTCTCGACGGCTAACCCCAGCATTTGGGCGCTAAGGCGTGGCGTAGTTCGGACTAGCAACCGGATGAGAGTTGAGATGCTCAGACCTTGGCTTTCGTCAGGTTGTGGCAGGTATCACGATGATCTCAGATGATTGGGTAAATCGGAGGTTGGGGACAGTAAGTCTTCTAGGCTGACGGTCTCCTCAACCAACGATGAACCTCAGAAGAAGAAGAAGAACTAATATTAGAGTGCTGCATGAAAGCAATGGAAAAGTCAATATCCTTTGATGGACGGGATATTAGACTCAAGGTTGGAACCCTCGCTCCACAAGCCGGAGGCTCCGTCGTCATCGAGTTGGGCGATACCTCGGTTCTCGTCACCGCAACCCGTTCAACTGGTCGAGAAGGCATCGATTTCTTGCCCCTACTCGTCGATTACGAAGAACGGCTCTACGCCGGGGGAAAAATTCCCGGTGGGTTCTTGCGTCGGGAGGGTCGTCCCCCCGAGAAAGTGACGCTAACCTGTCGTCTAATTGACCGTCCCATGCGTCCCCTATTCCCACAATGGTTACGGGACGATATTCAGATTGTTGCTACCACCTTATCGATGGATGAGTTGGTTCCCCCGGATGTTTTGGCTGTAACGGGAGCCTCCATGGCCACGATGTTAGCCAAGATTCCCTTTAAGGGTCCCATGGCGGCGGTTCGTGTGGGTTTGGTGGGGGATGATTTCATCCTTAACCCCTCTTTTGAGGAAATTCGCCTGGGAGACCTCGATCTCGTGGTGGCGGGAACCCACAATGGTGTGGTGATGGTCGAAGCTGGCGCCAATCAACTGCCGGAACAAGACATCATCGAAGCTATTGATTTCGGCTACGAAGGGGCATTAGAACTAATTCGTCACCAGGAAGCCTTACTGAAGGACTTGGGCGTGGAATTGGTCGAAGAAGAGCCGCCGGTAGTCGATGACAAGTTAGAAATTTACATCCGCGAGGCCGCTGAGGAACCGGTTAAGAAGGTTCTCAGCAATTTTGAGCATAGCAAGAGCGGCCGCGATGACGCCCTCGATGAGGTCAAAGCCGAGATTGCTGGAAAAATTGAGCAACTCCCGGACGATGACCCCCTACGCCTGGCTGTCACGGAGGATGCTAAGTCCCTCGGTAAGGTGTTTAAGGGCGTCACGAAGCAGTTGATGCGGGCTCAAATTGTTGAGGATAAGGTCCGGGTTGATGGCCGCAAACTCGATGAGGTGCGCCCCATTTCCTGTCAGGTGGGTTTGGTTCCCCGTCGGGTTCACGGAAGTGCTTTGTTTAACCGAGGCTTGACTCAGGTGCTATCTTTAGCCACGTTAGGCTCTCCGGGTGATGCTCAGGAACTCGATGACCTGCATCCTCAGGAACAGAAACGCTATCTGCATCATTACAATTTCCCCCCCTATTCTGTGGGCGAAACGCGGCCGATGCGATCGCCGGGTCGTCGGGAAATTGGTCACGGGGCCTTAGCTGAACGCGCTTTGATTCCCGTGTTACCGCCGAAGGAAAGCTTCCCCTATGTGATTCGCGTCGTGTCTGAGGTCTTGTCCTCTAATGGCTCAACCTCTATGGGTTCGGTCTGTGGTTCGACGCTCTCGCTGATGCACGCTGGGGTTCCCCTCAGTAAGCCGGTCAGCGGTGCGGCGATGGGACTGATTAAGGAAGGAGACGAAGTTCGCATTCTCACGGATATTCAAGGAATTGAAGATTTCCTCGGGGATATGGACTTTAAGGTGGCCGGAACCGATACCGGGATTACGGCTTTGCAAATGGACATGAAAATCACTGGACTCCCGGTGAAGATTGTGGCGGATGCGGTGAAACAGGCGCTTCCGGCCCGGCTGCATATCCTCAGCAAGATGCTTGAGGCCATTGAGCAGCCGAATCCTGAGTTGTCTCCCTTTGCGCCTCGTCTGTATAGCCTCAAGATTGATCCTGACCTAATTGGTTTGGTGATTGGTCCCGGTGGGAAAACCATTAAGGGTATCACTGAGGAAACGGGCTGTAAAATCGATATCGACAATGATGGTACGGTGACGATTTCGGGTCTTGATGGTGAGAAGGCGATGCGCGCTCGGGCGATTATTCAAGGGATGACGCGCAAGATTCAAACCGGTGAGGTCTTCCTCGGCCGTGTCACCCGGATTATTCCCATTGGCGCGTTTGTGGAAATTGCGCCGGGTAAAGAGGGGATGGTCCATATCTCCCAAGTGGCGGATTATCGCATCGGTAAGGTCGAAGATGAGTTGTCGGTGGGTGATGAAGTGGTGGTTAAGGTGCGCGATATTGACAACAAGAATCGCATTAACTTAACTCGCCTCGGTATTGACCCGGATGATGAAGCGGCGGCCCGTGAGGCCGGTATTATCGGCTAAGTTCGGGAGTCTCTCAGGCTTCGATCTCGATATTTTTTTGATCTCTCCCCCAGTTGATGACTCTTTGGGTTGTCGGCTGGGGGATTTGTTTGTGTTCAAGTTTGGCGGGTTCTGGGTGGGGCAAGTTACCGTAGGAGAGGGGGTGACTGCCCGGAATCTTCGCTGCGATCGCTGAACTATAGGGTAGTCACGGTAACGGGTGCGACGGGATACCCGTGATAGCTCATCTTCGCGTTTAGCTCAATAATGATTCATCATCACCGTTTTGGACGGTTTCTGGGAAGGCTGCTTCCCCTCGTGACGGCGTTGACGATACCCCTGTCGGGTTCGTTACCGCTGTCGAGTTCGCCTCGGGTGGCGATGGCCCAGTCGGCGTCATCGGAGTCTGAGTTTCGGGAGGCTCAGACGGAGTTAGGGTTTGCGGTGTTTCAACAATTACGGCAAACTCAGGGCAATGAGAATTTGTTGCTGTCGCCGTTGAGTTTGTCGATGGCCCTAGCGATGCTCTATGGGGGCGCTGAGGGGGCGACGGAGGAGGCAATGGCTCGCTGGTTGGGGGGGGAGTCGGTTGAGGGGTTGGACGGCTCTTATGAACGGGTTTTGGACAGTTTGGGGGAGCTTTCGGGGGATGTGGAGTTGGCGATCGCCAATTCGATTTGGAGTGACGGCGAGGGGTCTCTCTCGTCTGAGTTTGTGGCGTCCCGTCAGCGCCATTATCAGGCGCAGCTACAAGGGGTGGATTTCCGTGAGCCCTCTCAGGTGTTAGGCCAGATTCATCGTTGGGTTTCTCAACAGACTCAGGGACGCATTGCTGAGATTTTATCAACTCAAGATCTCGATGAAACGACGGTGGCGGTGGTGTTAAATGCTCTCTACTTTGCGGGGGATTGGACGAGTCCGTTTCCTAGTGAAAATACGGAGATGCGATCGTTTACCCGCCGAGATGACTCTCAGGTCTATGTACCGATGATGCAGCAAGATCTGCCACTGGTTCGGGGTTATCAAAACAGTCTTTTTCGTGCTATTGAGTTGCCCTATGGGGAGAGTGAACGGTTAGGAATGTATGTGTTTATTCCCCAAGAAGATGTCTCGTTGGAGGCGTTTTATGAGCAACTCACGGCGGCAAATTGGCAGGATTGGCTACGTCGCTTTGAGTGGAATGAAGCGGGTGCTATGGTAGTTTTACCGAGATTTCAAATAACAGCCGAGGTCAATTTGCGTGAAAACCTGCAAGCGTTGGGGTTGACTGAACTGTTTAGCCCTGGGGCTGATTTTTCCGCCTTAACCGATGCTGGGTTTTGGGTGACGGTGATGCGACAACAACTCTATTTGGAGGTGACGGAGGCGGGGACTGAAGCGGCAGCGGTGACTGGGATTGGGGGGACGCGATCGACTGAGTTTGCGATCGTCGGCGATCGGCCATTTGTCTTCGCCATCCGCGATAACGACACCGGCCTACTGCTGTTTTTAGGCAGTGTTGTCGACCCCAGCTTGTGAGCTTAACGGGTCTGTCAATGCCCATCCGGATGATTTTGATAAAGTTTTTGTAAAGTTTTGATGAAGTTTAGCAGTGTCGGGGTTAATAATCCCGGCAATCCTTTATCCTGCCGTGATTCTGGCGTTTGAACCTTCTGGAAAAACTCCTCTAAAAAAAACTCACAATGTAAATTTATGTGACAATTTCAGGCAATTCCCGTAAAAATCGCCTGTACAAAGCGACAGGTTTAAATGGCCTTTTTTCAAAATGGGTCATTTTGGCAAGTGCTTCATCAGAGCTTTAAAAACAGCGGAAAAAAGTTGCAGTAGAGTGGTGACATCTCCAGAACGTCATCAGTTCCATCCCTTGCTCTAGGAGCATCTACTGCCATGTTTTTATTCAACTTCGCCTCTTGGCTCACCGGTCGCGTCAAAGAAGAACGCCACAAACAAGAGCAACTCGAAGACTTGGCCCAAACCTTCATCCTAGAGCCGATTTACACCCCTGGCGGACTTCTCGACGGCGGGGATGACTCCGAAGGACTGGACTTAGACCCCATCGACGACATTAGCGACAGTCCCGATAGCGATATTGATGGTGACACCGACTCCGGCTTCGCTGGCAACGGTCAGGGTGATGAGATGGAAAATGGGGATGAGAGTGTCAGCGACGATGACTTAGAGGAAGAAAACGGGTTTGACGAACCTGTTGACATGGATGACGAAGACGTTAGCGACGAGGATATTGGTGACGAAATTCCCTTCGCTGAGGATGAGCCAGAAGCTGACGATGAGACTTCTGATGAGTCAGAAAGCGACGACGAGATTTCGGGTGAGTTAGACGAAACCGACGAGGTCGACTCCGACGATGAGACTTCTGATGAGTCAGAAAGCGACGACGAGATTGAGGGTGAGTTAGACGAAACCGACGAGTTTGACTCCGACGATGAGAGTTCCGATGAGTCGAAAAGCGACGACGAGATTGAGGGTGAGTTAGACGAAACCGACGATGAGAGTTCCGACGATGAGAGTTCCGATGAGTCAGAAAGCGACGACGAGATTGAGGGTGAGTTAGACGAAACCGACGATGAGAGTTCCGACGATGAGAGTTCCGATGAGTCAGAAAGCGACGACGAGATTGAGGGTGAGTTAGACGAAACCGACGAGGTTGACTCCGACGATGAGACTTCCGACGACGTAGAAAACTCGGACAGCGAAGACGACGAGATTGCTGACAGCGACGATGAGAGTTCTGACGACGAACTCGATGAAGACGAAAGCGAAGACGACGAGATTCCTCTAGCCTTTGAACTTCCCAGCTTCAACAGTGGCGTGTTCACAGTCGGGGCCAGCGGTCAAGTCGGCGTGGACTTCCTATTTGACGGCGGTGGCTATAAGGGAGAAGTGGCCTTCTTCAGCCTAGCTGGATTGGAAGAAATGGAGTTTGAGAGCGTTGAAGACTTCATCGCCGAAGCCGTCAATCGCGCCGCCAGTAACTCGGAACAGGGTCATATTGTCATTAGTGACCCCGATGAAGGCGCACGGTTTACCGGGTCTTTGATGGGAGAGCGAGACCAGAATAGTGGTGTCTATCAAGGCGTTAAAAGCGTCAACATGACCGCAGGAGACAAGTTTGGGGTGATGCTGGTTCCCAAAGGTCGCGTGTCGGATGTTGTGGATAATCCCAGCATCGGTGGCGCGAAACGTCCTCTGTTCTCTCTCTCCACCGCCAACCCCGATGATGAGTTTCATCTGGGTCAAATTGCGGATGTGACTGGCGATGGGAATACCTTTGTCTTTGAGGATATTCGAGCCGATGGAAGTAGCGACAGAGATTACAATGATGTCATCTTTCAGATTCGCGGTGCTACTGGTGAGGCGATCGATATCGGTCAAGTGATTGATTCCAATCAAGACTGGCGTGAAACCGAATTGGGTCAAGATTTGGTGAGCTATGCCAAGGGGGAAGAACCCGAAGCTCCGGTCAACGAGCAACCCGAAGAACCTGAAGCTCCCGAAGAACCTGAAGCTCCGGTCAACGAGCAACCCGAAGAACCTGAAGCTCCCGAAGAACCTGAAG
>CAZXWM010000147.1:1985-9264 GCA_964644215.1 uncultured Phormidium sp. | reverse complement strand
GGCAAGAGGCAAGAGGCAAGAGGCACGCTAGTAAGAAGGTGTTTTAGCTGGCAACCTGTTTGGATGGCTAGTGATAGGCTAAAGCTGCCCGAATGTACTACCTCGGGAACGCCTACAGGGTGAGGAGTTGGCGGACGGCGTTAATCATCTCGTCTGGGTGGAAGGGTTTGGCGATATAGGCATCGGCCCCGACTTTCATCCCCCAGTAGCGATCGAACTCTTCGCCTTTACACGAACACATAATCACGGGAATATCTTTCGTCCGGGGATGGCCTTTCATCTTGCGACAGACATCATAGCCGTTGGGATTGGGCATAACAATATCCAAGACCACCAAATCGGGGGTATTCCCTTTGAGATACTTTAGGGCCTCTACGCCACTTCGCGCCTGTACCACTTGCATCCCCTGATTTCTCAACAGGTGGGCAATCATCTCCCGCTGGGAGGTACTGTCCTCAACGACTAAAATCGTACTCATGGCTTGTTTTGATAGCAGTGGCAGCCCAAAGCGATGTAAACGCAGTTTAATAGTGGTGATACATCCCCATAGTAAGACAATCTTTGCACAATCGTCTCTGAGGGTGGGATTTTCTTGGGGCAATCTGGCATATGTCTAGGGTTCCCTCAGCGAGACATCTGTTGAACACACATCCCATCAGAAATCAAAATAGATGTAGGGGAGGCTGTTTTCTGGGGCAAATAGGAGGACAGCGTACCAACAGATGGGGACGAGGGCAATTTTGACGTGCCAGTTGAGTTGAACTTGGAGGATGCGATCGAAGAAATGGGCCACGAACATGGCGGCGAAAATCCCCAGGAAGGCGATCGCCAACTGTTCAGGCATCCAACCGACGGTTTCGAGATAGACGAGATCCAAAAACTGGGCATCCCGAGAATGGCCCCAGAGATGACGCACAACCCAGCCGGAGACTTGTAAGTCTGGGAGACGGAAGAAAATCCAGGAGAAAAACACCAGTCCCTGAGTCAATAGCCAGGCCAAAATCAGGCCGGGAAGACTACGCCACAAAGCCGCTAACCCACGCCAGCGTTGAGATAGGGTATCGTTGAGGCGATGAATCACCAACCCTGCGCCATGAATGGCCCCCCAGACGATAAACCCGGCTGGGTTCATCCCCGCTGTCGCACTCCCATGCCACAATCCGGCAATCAGCATCACCACCATCAAGTTCAGACAGGTTCTCCCTAACCCCTGCCGCGATCCGCCTAGGGGAAAATAAAGGTAATTTCGTAGCCAACTCCCCAACGTCATATGCCAGCGTCGCCAAAAATCAGCCAGACTGGTGGAGACATAGGGAAAATTGAAGTTTTCGGGTAATGTCCACCCCAATAACAAAGCACTACCTCGGGCCATGTCCACATAGCCACTGAAATCGAGATACAGTTGCAATCCATAGCCAATGACGGCCAGTTGTAAATCGACACTACCGGCCCGTTGGGCATTCTCAAAGCAAAGATTGACAAAAATCGCTAGGTTATCGGCGAGTAATCCTTTTTTAATCGCACCGCTGGCAATTAACCATAAGCCATCGGTGACTTGTTCAATTCTTAGGGGCCGTTGCAGTTGCCATTGTTCAAACCACTGATGAAAGCGGGTAATTGGACCGGAAATTAGTTTAGGAAAATAAAATTTATAGGCGGAAAATTCAAAGAAGTTACGGCTTGGGGGTGCGCCGCGAAAGACATCAATCAGGTAGGCGATACATTCAAAGCCAAAAAAGCTAATCCCCAAGGGCATGATAAAATAAGGGTCGAGCCAACCCGCTAAAATAGGGGAGTCTTGGCTGAGGCTGGGGAATAAGAATGGGGCATATTTAAAGCCCACTAAAAGTAAAGTATTTAGGACAATTCCGGCGGTTAGAAGCCAACGTCGCCGCTGTTTCCAGCGAATTTCGACCTGATGCCATTGGTCGTTGCTGAGGGTTTTTGTTTGGTCTGGGGATTGGGGGGGAGTGGTTTGAGAGAGAGGGTTGCCGAGGGCAAATGTGACCCAGGCCATGAGAAACAGAAAGGGCAACGATTGTAGTTGAATCGACCCGTAAAAGATTAGACTTGCGGTTAAGATTAAACCTAAACGAAAGGTTTTATTTTGAATCCCCCAGTACAGAATAATGATACTGAGTAAAAATAATCCATAGAGAATTGAAACAAAGGTCATAGGGACACTTTTGTATAGTTAATAGTAAGGTGGGTTGAATTTGCCCACCTTACGACTGAACCTAGCCTCAACTATTGAGGGTTGCTGCCCCGATCGCCTGTTTACGATTACGGGTTTCCAGAAAAATCAAGAGGGCATTGATATCCGCTGGATTGACGCCGCCAATACGGGAGGCCTGACCGACTGTGACTGGGCGAACTTTCATGAGTTTTTCCCGAGACTCTTTCGAGAGAGTTTCAATGGCATCATAGTCCAAATCTACGGGCAGCGATCGATTGGCTTCGCGACTGACTTGGTCAATTTGCCGTTTTTGTCGTTGTAGATAGCCGGAGTATTTGATATCAATTTCGGCCCCTTCGCGTTCGGCTAGGGTTAACTGTGGATTGCCTAAACCAAAACGGTCTAAATCCAGATAATGGAATTTTGGACGACGCAATAAATCCGAGAGAGTCACTGACCCTTTGATTCCTTGACCGGTTTCAGCGATGATTTGCTGGCCAATCTCATCGTGGGCCTTGACGCGATTGGCTTGCAGACGCTGTTTCTCGGCGGCAATGTTGGCTTGCTTGCGTTGGAAAAGGTCCCAGCGGCGATCGCCAATCAGACCAATTTCGCGGCCAAGAGGCGTTAGACGGCGATCGGCGTTATCCGATCGCAACACCAGGCGATATTCCGATCGCGAGGTTAACATACGATAGGGTTCCCGCAACTCTTTAGTACAGAGATCATCAATCAGGGTTCCCAGATAACTCTCCTCCCGAGGGAAGACAAGCATTTCTTGACCCCGCACAAAACGGGCCGCGTTAATTCCCGCCACGATTCCCTGGGCCGCCGCCTCTTCATAGCCGGTGGTTCCATTGATTTGTCCGGCACAAAATAGTCCCTCAACTCGTTTCGTCATCAAGGTGGGGAAACATTGGGTGGCCGGGAGATAGTCATATTCGACGGCATAGGCCGGACGTAACATGACGCAGTTTTCCATCCCCGGTAACGTCTGCAACATCTGCCCTTGCAAGCGTTCCGGGAGTCCAGTCGAGAACCCTTGAATATACAATTCTGGGAAATCTCGGCCTTCAGGTTCAATGAAAATCTGATGACTGGGTTTGTCGGCGAAGCGAACAATCTTGTCCTCAATGCTGGGACAATACCGAGGGCCTTTGGCATCCACCCAGCCGCCATAGACGGGAGACAGATGTAGGTTCTCTTGAATGATTTTATGGGTTGCGGCAGTGGTTCGGGTCAGATAGCAATTGACTTGTTCCCGTTCCAGCCAAGCCTCGGGGTCAAAACTAAACCAGCGAACCTCCTCATCGGGGGGTTGGGGTTCCATTTTGCTGTAATCGACAGACCGTTTGTCTACGCGGGCTGGTGTCCCCGTTTTGAGGCGATCGGTTTCAAACCCCAAATTTTGCAAAGTTTCCGTTAAACCCACCGCCGCGAACTCTCCAGCCCGTCCTGCGGGCATGGATTTGTTGCCGACCCAAATTACTCCACCGAGGAAGGTGCCGGTGGTGAGAATGACGGTTTTACAGCGGAAGGCGACGCCGAAATAGGTTTGCACGCCGATAATTTCGTCGTTGTTGCCCAAGACAATATCCGTCACCATGCCTTCGCGGACGGCCAGATTCTCCTGATTCTCGACAATCTGACGCATGACGGCGGCATATTCCCGTTTATCAGTTTGCGCCCGTAAGGCCCACACCGCAGGTCCTCGGGAGGCGTTGAGGACGCGCTTTTGTAGATAGGTGCGATCGGCCATTTTGCCAATTTCGCCGCCGAGGGCATCCACTTCATGCACCAGTTGCGACTTGGCAGGGGCACCAACGGCGGGGTTACAGGGTTGCCAGGCGATTTTGTCTAAATTGAGGGTTAATAGCAGGGTACGGCAACCGAGACGGGCTGTGGCGAGGGCAGCATCACATCCGGCGTGTCCTGCACCCACCACTACCACGTCAAATTCGTCTTGGAATTCTACGGGAGTTTCGAGGGTCATGGGGGTTGGGTTGAGCTGATGGGTCAATTGACTATTGTAGCGTGGGAAGCCCGGACGCTGATAGGCCTGCTTTCGCCACGGCTTCGCCAAGGGTACAGCTTGGGTTTTGGTGGCCCTTCACCAATTGCAACAAGACATCGGTGGTTGGATTAACGTAGAATGGAATAGGTTTGAACTTGCTGCTTTAATCATAGAGAACCATGATGACACCCCAGAACTTTGCAGATATTTTGGACTCTGCTGATCGCCTGTCGGTGGAAGAGCAAGAAGACTTAATTCGTATTTTACAAAATCGGCTTCGCGATCGCAACAGAGCCGAGCGCATTCGGGATGTTCGAGACGCAGAAAATGAGTTTTCTGAAGGCAAATGTCACCCAGCAACTCCCCAAGAACTGATGGAGGAAATTCTTTCATGACATTTACGTTGTTGCGTTCACGGCTGCAACGCAATCTCGTTAACTACATTAATGAACGCACGGATGAGTTCGAGGCGATACAAGAGTTACGCTGTATTATTCCCCCATATTCACCGGTTCCGGATATTGTGGTGATTGCCAGCGAACGTTTCTCTGATGAGGATGGCCCCTTCCAGGGCGCTCCCGATTGGTTGATTGAAATTCGCTCCCCTGACCAAAGTACGTTAGACTTGCAAACTAAGATTATTCACTGTCTTAGCAATGGCACAAGATTGGCTTGGTTGATTGATTTTAATTATGAACAAGTTTGGGTCTGGCAGGGCGATAGTCTACCCATTATTTGTTCTGGAGATGATATTTTGCCAAGTTGTAACTTTAGTTTTGAACTTACAGTTACCTCCGTCATTGCAATGACTCAAAATAAACGGTAACAGTAAAAAAACGAGGTCTAGTCTGTAATTTTTTCTTCAAGGATTTGCGTAGAACTCATCCATTGCCCAGTGGCATCATAATTGCGTAATAGGCGTGCGCGTACTCCGTCGCCGAGTCGCCAGCCAATTTCGAGGAAAAAGGGCTGTTGGCGGGGGATTTTCAGGGGACAGAGACAGGATGCGCCGTCGGGGAGGAGGAGGAGTTGTCGAGGTTCGCTGGTGCGGTTGAAGAGGATGCGATTATCGCCGTCGATTTCTCCTGTCGAGGAGAATTGCCAGTTTGATGTGGTTAATGATTGCTGAAGTTGGTTTCCCTGACGATGAATCACGAGATGACTTTCGTAGGAGTCAGGGGTGCGAAAATCGGGGTATTCTGTCGTTACAATTCCTCGCCATTTGCCAATCAGTTCTTCGACGGTTAATGGGGCAGATTCTGGAATTTCTGCGCCATTGAGGACTTCACGAATTAGGGTTCCGCCACTAAATTCGCCGTTTTTAAATAGTTGCACCAGTCGTAGCCGCCGCTGGTTATGGATAAACCCTTGTTCGGCACCAAAATCGGCGATGGGGGAAAATTGCACGGAACCAAAGGAAAAGTATCCCGTTTCAAAAAAGAGGATATTTCGCCCTAAGGTGCGATAGGTGAGTTGAATTGGCTCAGGTTCAGGTTCTCCTGAAGGATATTTAAAGACCTGTTGTTGAACACAAGTATTGTTCTCGATGCCCTCCAAAGTCACTCGGGTTGGGATATCATTCACAATCTTTCCCCTAGATGAAAATTGGCTAAACGAGCCGCGCCAATCACCCAAATTCGTAAGAAATCGCTGCCATTGATTCATCCTAAAACTCCCAAACTCCCAACTATCAACTATTCACTATCAACTATTCACTATTCACTATTCACTATTCACTATTAACCGTCGTTCCCCGTAGGCGAGGAGTTCTTCGATCGCCTGAAGACGATGTTCCCAGGTCTCGACTTGGTAGGTATTGTTGACTCGGTGAAGACTCAACCATTGGGGGAATCCCTGTTGTAGCTGATCGAGGCGATCGCGCGTCACGATCACTTGCGCTTGACTCGGTTGTTCGGCAAGCTGTTCTAAGGCTTCGATAAAACCGCGATCGCTCTCTTGCCAGAGACGCAATTTCTCGTCATCAATCCACAACTGTTCAGCGGCTAAAATGAATTGCCATTCTGCCTTAAGGGCGCGATGTCGGTCTAGGGCTGCTTTGAAGGGTTGACGGTAGGGAATCGGTTGGGAAACATTATTTTCTCCATGGGTTTGTTGCAAAATCTCTTTTAAGTTATCTACCAAGCGTTCAGCAGCAAAAAGGGCATAACCACTGGTAGGCAAATCACGAATCAGTTGCATTTGATCGACGGCCACGATATCCGCTAAATCATGAAGTTTCACTGAGGGAACAATCAAGGCCCCCGGCGGAATGTCCGCCAACATGGGGGTCATCAGTCGTCCGAGACGATTGGTGTCAGCGGCATAGGTCATGGGGACGATGACATCGATAATCCCAGCTTCAATCCAGCTTTCCCAGTCTTGTTGGATTTTATGGATGCGATCGTGGCGGGATTGGGGAAACACCGCCGCTGAGAGAATTAACTCTGGGTTACGGCGTTGCAGGAGTTCGTGAACCTCGCCGACAAAGGCGGTAACTTGGTTAACTCGGAAATCAGTCCAACGCTGCCACAACTCTGCTTGACGGGGAGAAATGGTGGTGGGGTCAACCCCAGTCATATCCTGAAACCGCGATCGCCCGGCTTCGCCATAGCCATAACTGCGTTCAGCGCTGGGGTCTTGGAAGGGATAGCGGATATAGTCGAGTTGAATGCCATCGACATCGTAGTTGAGGACAATCTCATCGATGATGCGGATCAGGTACCAGCGGGCCTCTAGGTTAGCGGGATCGAGGAAGGTTTTGCGGGACCCCCGATGGCGGATTTCACCGCGATGGTCGAGATTAGCCCATTGGGGATGGTCGTCGAGAATGGGACCGAGGAAGCTGGGAGACTGCCCTAAGACGCGGTTGTGGGCTTCGTTGCCGACGGCAAAGGTCCATACCCAGGCATGAAGTTCCATCCCCCGTTCCCGCGCCAATTCAATGGCAGCTTGCAGGGGGTCCCAGCCTTCGGTGAGGGGATTTTGGGAGTTGGTGATTTGGCTGGGATAGATGGGATAGCCGGCGTTGAGGGTTTCAAAGAAAACGGTGTTAATCCCGGCCTGGGCCAAACGGTCAAATAGGGGTTCTA
>CAZXWM010000147.1:0-1975 GCA_964644215.1 uncultured Phormidium sp. | reverse complement strand
CGATCGAGCCAAATGGAACGCACTTCTGGGGCGCCGTTGCGGGGGCGATCGTTGGGATAACTCTGCCACAGTTGCGATCGCGCCTCTAACCACCGCGATCGCGCTTCGCCATAGTGCTGTTGTTGCACTAATTCCGGGAACTCCCGCAGAAGGGTTCGGGCCGCCGCCACCCGCGCACCGTCATCTTGGGCCAGGCTAACTCCATCTGTGCCGGTCTCTAAACCCTGTAGGGCGACATCGCCTAGGTTTCCCAAGGTTTGGGCCGCAATCAAGGCACTCTCGACTCGTCCGAGGAGTTGGCTGAGTTCCTGCTGCATCCGTAGGGCGATGGTAGCGTCGATGGGGGCATCTCCGGCTTCGACGACTAAGCCAGGAGGGGCGGTTTCTGAGGCTGGGTCGCGAATCTCGCCATCGTTGAGGGTACTTTGAACGGTTGTAGGTTGGCTCTGGACGGGTAGGGGAAGCAGTAGGGGGAGGGCCAGAAACATTAGGGGGAGCGATCGCCGCGACAGCCGCCGCAATAAGGCGTTGACCATAATGGTGTTCCTTGTTTGGTGTGAGGAGGGTGGGACTGGAAAAGCTAGGCGAATTTTAACCAATTTTGGTGACTCTGACTCAAATCCGTTTTTTGGGGATTGATGTCTGTCTCTAGGTCTTTTCCTTACCTACAATCATCCAGATGTGTTCTAGCAAGAGCCGGTCAATTCGTTTGCGAGTCGGGGTATCGATGACCTTGTTGGTTGGGTTTTTGATGAACTGATGACCACAGTTGCGGCCTAGATACCGTTGCTTGCCAGTGTGGATGTGACCATTATCTCTAACGTTCTACCCAGCAAATAATGGTTACGGTATGTTAGGCTGTGGTGGGCATTGCTATCGTAACTAATTGAGGAAAAAATAATGATACATATTGAAGAAATTCAAAAAGACATCAATGAATTACCTGAAGAAGCACAGGCTTTACTTTTAGATTTCATTGACTTGTTAAAAAAGCGCTATTCAACACCGAAAAAATAGCTGTAAACTCGAATCATACTCCAAATTGTCCATTGAGTACCTTAGACATTCTCAAAGAATCTGAGTTAATCGGTTCTATCAGTGCAGAACCAGACCTTTCTACTCATTATAAATCTGTTCTTCAAGAAAAACTAGACTCCAAGTATGATCATCGTTGATACAGGATTTTGGCTGGCTTTATTCAGTGAACGTCCCGCGCGATCGCATCCCCCTAAAGCCTATCGGGATCAATCCCCAACTCCCGAAGTCTTGCTAAGGCTTGTTCGAGCTGAGCCTGAGTGCGATCGCGATCGCGCTGGGCCTCATCCCGTTCTATCTGAGCTTGTTGTTGCGCGAGTCTGGCGCGATCGCGTTCGAGTAAACTCACTTCGGGTTCCGCAAACGGTTCGCCATTGGGATAGAAAATTGCCAATCCATCCTCAAACCGTTCAAATCGAATCCGCAACAACGGTGATGTCCAAGGCAGATACAACGCCGTAATTAGGGTAAAAATATCGTCCGGCTCATCTCGTACAAACCCCCAAAAATCAGAGCGTTGCGGATCATAATAGTACGCCTCTAACACCCCATAGGTCTCATAAAACTTCTGTTTCTCTGCCATTTCTCGGCGAGTATTACTCGGTGAGAGAATTTCAAAAACCACTTGTGGGGCAACATTCTCTTCTTCCCATTGCCGATAGCTGCCGCGATATCCCGCCGGACGACCCAAAGCAACCATAACATCCGGGGCTTGGCGTGGTGCTGGGGGTTCTTCGACTTCCACGGGATACCAGAGTAAATCTCCAGCAACAAATGCAATTTTGTCTCTGAGTAAATACTTCAGATTTGTAACCAAGCGGACAATCCATTCATACTGTTCCGTATTGTCCGCCATGGGTTTCCCGTCAGAATCAGGGTAGAGCGTTTCCAAGTCGCGGCAGGCTTCAGCCATGAGTCACTTAGTTCTGGGTCAGTGCTA
>CAZXWM010000146.1:0-9276 GCA_964644215.1 uncultured Phormidium sp. | reverse complement strand
AACCAACAAGACGAAAACGACCTTAACCTGTTAAGTATCGATGTTGCCGATGTTTGGGTCTTAGATCGTTTACCCGTTCCCCATCGCGATCCCTTTGATCGTATGATTATTGCACAATCGATTCGTGCCGAATTATCCCTGATGAGCGTCGATCGCCTCTTTGACTCCTATCCCATTAAACGGCTTTGGTGAGGGTCTTATGGTCGCAAAACTCGGACAAAAGCGGTTTTTACCGTAAACCCAAGCAATACACCGGAGTATAGAGGGGGCGATCGCCACTACAATTAAACCTAAGATACCCTGTAAAACAATCCATAGGAGCTTGGTTTATGACCTTACAACTCGGAGACATCGCCCCCGACTTTACCCAGGATTCCTCGGAAGGAACCATCAACTTCCACGAGTGGGCCGGCGATAGCTGGGTGGTATTATTCTCCCACCCTGCCGACTATACCCCCGTTTGCACCACCGAACTTGGGGAAGTCGCCAAACTCAAAGGAGAATTTGAGAAACGCAACGCCAAAGTCATCGCCCTCAGCGTCGATGACAGCGACTCTCACAAAGGCTGGATTGGTGACATCGAGGAAACCCAAGGAACCGCCCTCAACTATCCCATTTTGGCCGACGCAGACCGCAAAGTCTCGGATCTGTACGGGATGATTCACCCCAAAGCCGATGCTAAAGTGACAGTACGCACCGTGTTCGTCATCGATCCCAGCAAAAAACTGCGTCTGACGATTACCTATCCCCCCAGTACCGGACGCAATTTTCAAGAAATCCTGCGTGTCATCGATTCCTTGCAACTGACGGACAACTACCAAGTGGCCACCCCCGTCAATTGGACTGATGGCGATGATTGCGTGGTTTCTCCCAAAATTGCCACGGAAGACGCGAAGAAGCAATTTCCTAAAGGAGTCGAAGAAATCAAACCCTATCTGCGCATGACTCCCCAACCCAACAAATAAGGTAAATTCGTGGGGGCAGTGCCTTGTGCCTGCCCTCCCGTAGGGGCAGTGCCTTGTGCCTGCCCTCCCGTAGGGGCAGTGCCTTGTGCCTGCCCCTCCCAAATTAACGGATTTCACCCGAGATCGTCGAGATTATTAAGATCCCGAGGGCGATCGCCAAACCCACAATACCCCGAGGGCGACCACAAGGGTACGCCCCTACACTTCGCGAACGCTGGGCTGGCCGTCTTTCACCTCACCGACAAGAATCACATCAGCGGTATCGACAAATAAGCCATTCTCCAACACCCCAGGGATATTATTAAGAGTTTTCTCCAACTGCGCCGGATTCTCGATCCCATTGGCGAACTTAACATCAATCACCAGATTTCCTTCATCGGTGACGACGGGGCCAGCTTTTTTGACTCCCATCCGTAACGTAGGTTCACCGCCGAGTCCTTGAATGGCGCGCATCACGGGAGTCATAGCCATAGGGATGACTTCTACGGGAAGCAAAAAGCTTAAGCCTAATTTCTCGACTAACTTAGACGAGTCGACCACAACGATAAACTGTTCAGCGAGGGAGTCTACAATTTTCTCGCGAGTATGGGCCGCGCCACCACCTTTGATGAGTTGTTTTTGGGGATCAACTTCATCGGCGCCATCGATCGCCACGTCAATGCGATCGACTTCATCAAGACTGGTGAGGGGAATCCCGTATTTTTTGGCCAACACCGAGGCTTGGAAGGAGGTAGGAATTCCTTTAATATCCTTGAGTTCTCCCTTTTGTAGCCGTTCGCCGATATATTGGATGGCGTAGGCGGTGGTTGATCCGGTTCCGAGTCCGACGATGGTTCCCGATTGGACGCGATCGGCGGCGGCTTTCCCGACCTGTTGTTTCATTAGGGTGACGGCATCATCACTCATGTTAAAATCCTCCGATGGATAGCATAGATGTCCTCAACACTTTACCGCGTCCTGAGTCTATCCCCTAAACGGTCACCGCTTCACGGTCGAGGACGCGATTGAGTTTGCCACTTTGATAGCCTTCGAGATCCAAGGTGACAAAGAGAAACCCCAATTCTTGCAGTTTCGCCACCACTTGGGCTAAATCGCTGTTGAGGACAAAGTCTTGAATTAACTCTGGGGGAAGTTCGATGCGGGCGGTATCGCCTTGGGAACGGACTCGCAGGTTTTGCCATCCTAATTGTCGCAGATAGACTTCGGCACGTCCCACTCGTTGCAGTTTCTCGATGGTGATGTCTTCGCCATAGGGAAAACGGGAAGAGAGACAGGGTTGAGAGGGTTTATCCCACCAGGGAAGTCCGAGATGTTGGGAGAGTTGACGGACTTCGGCTTTACTGAGTCCTACTTCCGCGAGGGGCGATCGCGCACCCCGTTCTTTGGCGGCCTGGATTCCGGGGCGATAATCTTGCAAGTCATCGGCGTTAACGCCGTCAACGACGTAGGGATAGCCCCGTTGGAGGGCCAGGGGTCTGAGGGTATCATGGAGTTGACTTTTGCAGAAGTAGCAGCGATTGACGGGGTTGCTGGTGTAGTCGGGGTTCTCCATCTCCTGGGTGTGGACTTCTTCATGGGCGATGCCGATGGTCGCCGCTTGAATCCGGGCATCTTCGAGGTCTTCGGGGAGTAGAGATGGGGAGACGGCGGTGATGGCGAGGGCGCGATCGCCGAGTACGTCAGAGGCGACTTTGGCCACTAGAGTCGAGTCAATCCCGCCGGAATAGGCAATTAAGGCCCGATCCATCTGTTGAAAGAGGTCTTGAAGGCGATCGAGTTTTGGCATTACCATGGGAACGATGATCAGCAAACCGAAGCAGTAGCTGCTCTGAGATATCTGAGCAGATTTCTACCTAATCTTACCAGATTCTTAGTCGGCTGATTTTTTCGATTGAACTCTAGGGTTGGGAGTCCTTGGAGGTGATGGGAAGGGTGATCCGGAATTCGGTTCCTTCACCAAACTCGGAGAAACACTCTAAGGTTCCCGAATGCTTTTCTACGACAATTTTGCGGGCGATCGGCAAGCCTAATCCTGTGCCTTTTCCCACGGCTTTGGTGGTAAACAACTTATCAAACATACTCTTTTTCACCATCTCCGTCATGCCAATTCCATTATCCTGAATGCTAATCATCACCTGATTGTCTGACTCCAAGCAGCGGGTTTTCACCACCAGTCGATTCTCAATCTCGTGATAAGTGCGATCGCGGCTATTGTCTTCGAGAGCATCAATAGCATTGCCGATAATATTAGCAAATACCTGATTCAATTGTCCAGCATAACAGTCAATTGTCGGCAAATCTCCGTAGTCTTTGACCACTTCAATCGCCGGTCGATCCTCTTTGGCTTTGAGGCGATGTTTAAGAATCAACAGCGTGCTATCGAGTCCTTCATGAACATCATATGTGACCGGGAACTGAGTATCCCCACGAGAAAAGGTCCGCAAACTATGACTGATATTCTGAATCCGTTTCACCCCTTCTCGCATTGATCCCAAGGATTTCGGGAGATCCTCCCGAATATAGTCCAATTCAATCGCCTCGATTTCCTCTAGGATGTCCTCATCGGGTTCAGGGTATTTCTCTTGATACAAATCAATCAAGCCGAACAAATCTTGAATATAGTCCAAGCAGGGGTCAATATTTCCCTTTAAGAACCCCACCGGATTATTGATTTCGTGAGCCACCCCGGCCACTAAATTTCCCAAGGTTGACATCTTCTCACTTTGGACAATCTGTAACTGAGCTTCCTGTAAATCTGTCAAAGCGGACTGAGCGGCTTCATAGAGACGAGCATTTTCCAAAGAAATCGCCCCTTGGGAACAAATGAGATTAAGGAGTTTGAGGCGATCGCCCGTAAACGCCCGCAACGTCAGATGATTCTCTAAGTATAAAATTCCCCGCAATTTTCCTTGATGAATAATCGGAGTCACCAAAATACTTTTGGGCTGATTTTTTTGGAAATACTCATCTTTGAGCAACCCCACCTCTAGGGTTACATCAGCAATAATCCGAGGTTGCAACGTCCGTTTAACTCGATTAATCAAAGACATGGGCAGTTCGTCATGATTCTTTGAGTCTTTTGACAAGAACAGCGGCGGCGAGTCGCCCAAATTGGCCAACGTAAACAGTTTAAAGTCTTCTTGTTCCTGCAATAAAAACAGGCAATTATCCGCCCCCGCATGAGTAATCACGATGGTTAACAGGGTATGAATCAGCTTATTCAGTTCAATCTCTTCAGAAAGGGTTTGAGAGACTTTAAAAATCGCCTCTAAATCCATCGCCTCGGAAATACTGCTCGACGAACTCTGAGATGTGTTAAGAGACGTATGGGTAGTACGTGACGACAGCTGCCCCTGATCCGTCTGCAAGGGGTGGATAATCTCATCAAGGAATTCCGAAAAACGTCGTTCCAAATCCAGAACCTTGGCTTTCGCACCCCAGCGAGCATAGCCATAATAGGCTTCTTGCAGATACGCCTCAGCCAGTTTACTCTTACCCCACTCCCGATAAAACTGAGCGGCTCGTTCATTCGCCAAGGCTTCTTCATGAAGATAGTGAGATGTTTTCGCCTGGGCGATCGCCCGATCATACTGTTCAAGAGCTTGAGCTTTATCACCCAACACCCGAGCCATTTCCGCATCCAACAACAGCACACGATGTTGATGATTCATCGGTGCATAACGACTCCAATCCGCCAGCCGCTCGCGGTAGCGTTGCACCCGTTCCCAGCCTTGAGCCTGTTCGGGAATCGTTAACTCAGAATAAAGAGCCAACTCACTCAACGCCGCATAAAACTCAAACACCGGTGCAAAAAACGTCCCCGACAATGCCATTAAACAGCCTTGAGCCTGATTCACATACTCCAGAGCCTTGTGATACTTGCCAAACCAATAAGCAAGCATTATTTTGTAAGTATAAAGATAGGATAATCCCGACAACTCATTGTTTTGCTGATACTTGGGAATCACCTCTGTTTCATCATAAGCTGGTCCCTTAAAAACATCAGGTTCCTCAAGAGGTTCTTTCAAATGATATGCCATCTGTTGCGACATCTTCAAATAGGTAAGCGGTGACTCTTGTTTGACCGATTCCAAGACATCCGCATAATCTTGAATTTCTTGTTCCCAATCCTCCAAAATCACCCCAGCAAACACACTGTCATAAAAATAGTTAATGAGATTGTAGCCAGCATTGAGAAAATCCCCACTATCCATCCCCGCGAGATACCCATCTCTCATCGTTAATCGAGTTGAGCGCAGAGACTCTTTACGATGTTGAATAAAGCCTCCAAACCAGAGTAAATTCAGAGATTTAAATTCCGAGACCTTCAACGCATCCACCAAATTTAACGCCAAGCGGCCAAAGCGATAGCCCTGTTCCACATCCCCCAGAAAAGCCGATAAAACCATCCCATAACTTCCATACCCGAGGCTGGAGGCCGGACTATTGCCAAACTCTAACGACAGACTCACCATAGTTGCACAAAGCAAGGGTTGCAACTGGGGACTGGCTTGATAGACAGCGGGAAATAATAACGCACATAAATCCATGGCGGCTTTCATAGAAGCATCGGTCATTTGCGGCTCATGAACCAGGTCTTCAATGGTTTTACCTCCCAGTCTCTCAGAGACCCTCTCTACAGCCAGGTTTAGGTTCATTTCCATAGATTGAGAGTCTCCCTCATCTAACCAGTGAACCCCCAACTCCAGTAGAGCTTTTTGACCCAACTTAAGCGCCTCCAACATCTGGCCTTGAGCGGTGAGGGAACTAACTTGAATTTGATAGATTTTCACCCGGTCTAGGACAATCTCAGTCGCGGCTAACACCTCAGTCGCTCTCTGGTTCATCAGCTCAAAGTCTCCGGTCAGATAAGCAGTTTCCACCCCGAGGGTTTTGAGTGATAGACTGAGGGAATACTGGTTGTCCCAAGCGTTTTCTTCAAGCCAAGATATCCCCGTTTCAACCAAGCTTTGAGCTAAGGGATACGCCGTGGACTTGATCGCTTTTCGAGTCGCCAGTAAATTCCATTCTGCTACCGCCTCTTTTTCCCGACGCTCTCGGATTAAATCTGGGGCTAAATTCAAATGACCGACAATCTCAAAACATCGTTTCTCTCGCTCTCTCTCCGATAGCTTTTCTTGAAGTAAGCGCCCAACTTGCAGATGAGTGGCTTGCTTATGCTCTTCAGGAATCAGAGAATAAGCGGCTTGTTGAATTCGGTCATGTACAAAGCGATAGCGAGGATTGAGAGCGCCCTCGACGTTCTCCGTGGTTTTAACATCGGTAAAAAACTTGTAGATTTGATTGGTGGGAATTACAGACTCTTGTTGGATAGCATTCCACAACCCAATCGCTACTTCTGATGCTGAGTTTTGACTAATTACCTCTAAGGTGGTTAAATCGAATTCAGCCCCCACACAGGCGGCTAGTTGAAGCAGATTTTGGCTTGATGGGGGGAGCTTCCTTAATTGCAAGGCCATAAACTCGACCACGTCATCAGTCATCGCTAAGACTTGAATTTTAGCTAAATCAGCTTGCCAAAAACCAGTCTGCCAATCAAAACTAAGCAACTGTTCTTCATAGAGAAACTTGATAAACTGGGTTGCAAAAAAGGGATTTCCTTGCGTTTTTTTAGCAACCAAGTCCGTGAGAGTATTGGCTCGGGATAGGTCACATTGAAGTGTGTCAGCCACGAGCTGATTTAGGTCAGCGTTATCGAGAGGCGATAAGGTAAGAGTTTTGACTGGGGTGGCGTTCTGAGTTAATTCATCTAGGGTTAGGATGAGAGGATGAACCGGAGAGACTTCGTTATCGCGGTAGGCTCCTAAAATCAGCAGATAATCCTGATCGTCGAGCAAGATTTTCAGGAACTTTAAAGATGTCCAATCGGCCCATTGTAAGTCATCTAAGAAAATCACTAAAGGGTGATCAGCACTTGCGAAGACTTTGATGAACTTTGTAAAGAGGAGATTTAGACGGGTTTCCGCTGCAACTCCTGAGAGTTCAGGGACTGGGGGAGGCGTTCCGATGAGGAGTTCTAATTCTGGGATCACTTCGACTAACACCTGTCCCTGATCGCCAATTGCTTCGAGAATCTTCTCCCCCCAGATTTCGACATTTTCCTCAGATTCTGAGAGGATTTGATCCACTAAATCCCGCAACGCTTGGACTAAGCCACTCAGGGGGATATTTCGATTAAATTGGTCATATTTGCCCTTGATAAAATAGCCCCGTTGGCGTATAATTGGTTTATGAACTTCTTGGATGACAGAGGTTTTGCCAATTCCCGAAAATCCCGCCACCAGCATTAACTCGCGATCGCCTTGACTGACTCGCTCAAACGCCATCAGAAGTTCCTGAACCTCTTGGGAGCGGCCATAGAGTTTTTCGGGAATCATCAGGCGATCGCTAATATCTCGTTCCCGCAGCTTAAACCCGGAAATATGTCCGCTTGTTTCGAGTGTATCTAAGCAGACTTGTAAATCGGCTTGAATCCCCAAAGCCGTTTGATAGCGATCTTCAGCATTCTTGGCCATTAATTCACTAACCAACTCCGATAACGGAAGGGGAATCGAAGCATTGAGGTGATGAACTGGCGGCGGGTTGACGGCGAGATGGCTATGGATGAGGTCTAAGGTATCTTGAGAGGTAAACGGGAGCGTTCCGGTTAAGAGTTCATAAAACGTCACCCCCAGGGAATAAAAGTCACTGCGATAGTCAATCCCCCGATTCATCCGTCCAGTTTGTTCCGGGGAAAGATAGGCCAGCGTTCCTTCGAGTGCATTAAGATTATCAAGTTCTTGGCTTTCTCGGGGAAGTTGCGAGGCGATGCTAAAATCGATACATTTGACCTCATGAGTCTGAGGATTAATCAGAATGTTAGCGGGTTTAATATCTTTATGGATAATGCAGTTTTGATAGAGATAGTTGAGAGCCTGAGTCAGTTGAATCGCGATTTTGAGAAATTCCCCTAGGGGAATCTCAGGGATTGGGGTAGATTGGTACTGTAACCAGTAGTTGGCCAAGGATATTCCGCCAAAATCCTCTAGAATTAGAGCGTAACCGTGACCATAGGATTCTAGGCTTAGGCTTTTGAGAATCTGCGGATGATCCAGATTTTTGGTTAAGGTGTATTGGTTACGAAACTTGAGAAGATCACTAAAATCAGGGGTCTCATTTTGCAAGACTTTGATGGCCACCGGCTGCTGGTCGATTTGTCGTCGCCCTCGATAGACTCGGGTTCGATGGCCATGGTAGACTAGCTCGGTAATCTCATAACCCGGAAGCTGTAAAGTCTGAGTCATCTGATTCATGGTCTGTCCTCATACTGTTGCGCAAGGCGTATTCAATCCGTTATAGCAGATTTTTTACGCTGATTTCATCGGCACATGGATTCAGATTCGGAAAATGCACTCGCCGTTATGGCTAAACGCTTAATTTATCAATCAACTGAGGATTATTATAAGTCTTATATATTACAGTTTTTTGTTGTGCAATGTATAAGAGAATACAGATTATTGAATGCCGGTATGGTATTGATTTTGCCGTTTACGGTCAACTCAATCCTGATTGGACATCACCTCTTCCAAACAGCTTAGCTATTACTATGACCTCGAAAGTCGTCTTTATCTCAAAAGTTATTCTTGCCTCACTATTTGGGTCTTTGGTAATTAAATATATTGCCCCACAACTTCCCATTCCCGTTAACGGAGTTTCGGCGTTGACGATTATTTTTACCCCAGTTATCGTCATGGTGGGACTCTTTATCGTGCGGGGACGGCGATCGCCCCTAGTATAACCCTCGACAAGCCTCAACAAACTGTTGGGCAAACTCCGGGTTACTACGAAAATGTAAATGAACATAGCTGGCGAGGCTATTTCCCACCACATAGCCTTCGGGAAAGTCTCCAATACGCCAACTGTGAGCCTGATAACCGCTGGGAATTTCCGCAGCAACTGTCTCGGGAATCAATTGAGAATAATGGAAGCGATGGCCGTTAACCCTCAGAGGCGCTTGGCAAAAAGGATGATTGGCAGTGGTTTCGATTTTCGTGTAGCCTAAGTTAGGGCGATCGCCCAATCTTGTCCAAAAGGGAAAGATTCCCGCAAACGGATAACGACTCTCCTTGACTTCAATTCCCTGAGATAGATAAATCAAGCCGCCACATTCCCCATAAATGGGACGATTCTGCGCCGCAAACCGTCGTAATCCGGCTAAAAACCCTTGATTCTGACTTAGGCGTTCCCCATGCAGTTCTGGATAGCCGCCACCGAAATAAAAGCCATCAATCTCCTGGGGAAACTCATCTCG
>CAZXWM010000145.1:0-9284 GCA_964644215.1 uncultured Phormidium sp. | reverse complement strand
CTCCCCGCTCTGAAGAGACGGGGCTTCCAACCATCCCAGGAGCTTTTACGTGAAACTTCCTCAAAAATTGATGCTGCTCGGTTCCGGTGAACTGGGGAAAGAAGTTGTCATCGCCGCGCAACGGTTGGGAAATACCGTGATTGCTGTCGATCGCTATGCTAACGCTCCCGCCATGCAAGTGGCCGATATCGCTGAGGTAGTGTCGATGCAGGATGGAGATGCGTTGGAACGATTGGTGAAACATCATCAGCCGGATTATGTCATTCCCGAGATTGAAGCCATCCGCACCAGTAAATTACTCGATTTAGAACGACAGGGGTTTCGCATCATCCCCACAGCGGCGGCCACGAATTACACCATGAACCGCGATCGCATCCGGGAATTGGCCCATACTGAACTCGGAGTGCGTACCCCTCGCTACGACTACGCCAATGATTTAGCCAGTTTAGAAGCCATTTCCCAAGACTTAGGATTTCCCAACCTCGTCAAACCGGTGATGTCTTCGTCTGGGAAAGGCCAATCCGTGGTTCGCTCTCCCGAGGAGGTATCCCAGGCTTGGGAATACGCCATGACGGGATCTCGCGGCGAAAGTGAGCGGGTGATTGTCGAGGAGTTTATTGATTTTGAGGTCGAAATCACCCTCCTGACGCTGCGACAGTGGAATGGAACCACCCTCTTTTGTCCCCCCATTGGTCATCGTCAAGAACGAGGCGATTATCAGGAATCCTGGCAGCCGGTGGGATTGTCGGAAGCGAAAATCACCCAGGCCCAGGAAATGGCCAAAACCGTCACCTCGGCGTTAGGGGGTGCGGGAATTTTTGGGGTTGAGTTTTTTGTCACTCGTGATGAGGTGATTTTTTCGGAATTATCACCGCGTCCCCATGATACGGGGATGGTGACGATGGTTTCCCAGAACCTCAATGAGTTTGAGTTACATTTGCGGGCCATTTTAAGCCTACCCATTGCCAAGATTGAGGTCTTGTCGCCAGGAGCGAGTGCCGTGATTTTGAGCGATCGCCATTCGGATACAGTGTTTTATGAAGGGGTGGATGAAGCTCTCGCCGAACCCGATGTGGAGATTCGCCTCTTTGGCAAGGAAACCGCTCGTCCCTATCGTCGCATGGGAGTGGCCCTAGCCAAAGGGGACAGCATTGAGCAGGCCCGTCAGAAAGCAACCCAAGCCGCTGCTAAAGTCCGCTTGAGTTATGGGGACTCAGAATAATAGACAATTTAAATTGGACAATTAAATAGACACAAATCCTTTTAGAGATTGGCTTTACCGGTATTTTTTGCGTCCTATTTATTGTGTCTTTTGCTGGATTGGCTGGCGGCTTCAGGTTGGGATTTGTTAGAATGTTGATGTAAAGTTCAACATTCGCGGAGAAGGAATTATGACTCGGACTTGTACCGCCACCACGCCTCAGCGTCGTCGTCTCCGCCAAGCCGCTGCATCGAGTAATCGCTATCTCAATGCGGTGATTCACCAATTGGGGGGTTCCGATGCGGTGACGATTCAGGGAAAAGAACGTAACACCTATCGGGTTGTCGCCGAGATGAACAACGTGGCGATTCGGGGAACCCTGGCCCATGTGACTCAAACCTTGGAGGATGTCCGTCAAACCCGTACAGCGTACAGTGATGAGGAGTTACGACGGATGACGGAGTTGGAGTTACAGGAGGCGCGGCGGCTGCGGGAGATGCAACCCCAGGGACATCTGGACATCATTCGTGTGGTGTCGCTGGTGATTGAGAGTTGTCAGGATTTGGCGGTTTAGCCGTCAGAAGTGTCTGCTTGGAGAGACTCAGTCGCATGATCAGCCTCTTGCTGTGCAAAACGTCGGGGATAAATGCGATCGCAAAACAAAAGTGTTCCCGCCGTCACACAAATCGGCACTGCCAACAGATTAACAAAAGGAATACTCACCAAAAATAAAGATACCACACTAAAGGTTCCCGTCGCCGGAAGTCCCCCGAGGGCAATCTTTAACTTATCGCGAAATCGTAAGCGGCGACGTTCTAAAGGAGCATCCAAGAAATCCAGACAGACAATCAAAGCGGCGATCGCCACCCCGCCGATACTCGCCAACAGAGTTCCCAATCCCGGAATCCCGTTCGCCAAAACCAAGAATATCCCTAACCCCAACGCCAAGATAATTTTCTTCACCTCAAAGGCGATCGCCCGCCAAATATCCTTAAAAATCCCCCCCAGTCCCTCCTCATAGGTGGGGACTTTTCCCGTTTTCAGCTTCTCCAACTCCTCCGATAACTTCCCATACCAAGGAGAACCCAGAATCGCCCCAAATTGCACCAATAACAACCCCGTGACAATCAGTAATCCCACCACCAAGACGGCTTGCAACAGAACGCCCAAGAAATCCCCAGTAGCCGCCAGCCAACCCAGCCATTGAGGCAGATTGGCAATCCCAGCCGTAATCTGGGCATCCCAAGCATCGGCTACCGCCTGAATCCGAGCTAATCCAGGGCGCAACAAGCCGATATAAAGTCCCCCCCCAACCATGAGATTCAAGAGGATAGGAAAGACAATATAGCCCCAGAGTTTGCTGTTTTGGGCAATGATGGCGATCGCCCGCAGCGGATAAAACGCCCCGGCGAAAAAACCAACCGGCATCTCAAGCAGCCGATCAAACCAATTGTCGTGGGAGTGATTCGTCATCGGGCTCCTAAACGCGCATCATCCAACCCTGGTTATCGTCCCGTTTCCCCGTCTTAATCTCATCGAGGTGCTTCAATAACCGCGCCCCATATTGCTGATCTTCGGTCACCGCTAGATTCAAGTCCACCCCATCAATGGCAATCGTTTCAATCTGGGCAATGGTGGCCGCCGTTCCCGCCCCAAACGCCTCTTGTAAGCGGCCTTGCTTATGGGCCGCCAAAATCTCAGTTAAGGCAATCCGCCGTTCTTCAACCCGAACCCCCTGTTCTTGTAACAAGGTAATAATGCTATCGCGAGTAATGCCCGGTAAAATCGTCCCTCCTAGGGGCGGAGTAACCACCACCCCATCGATGACAAAAAAGACATTCATCGTGCCGCATTCTTCAATATAGGTTTGATCCACCCCATCGAGCCACAAGACATTATCATAGCCCTGTTGCTTAGCCTGGCGATCGGCTAAAAGACTGGCGGCATAGTTTCCGGCGGCTTTCGCGGCCCCAGTTCCCCCCGGAAAGGCCCGCACATACTCCCGCGTCACCGTCAGTTTCACCGGTTCAGCATAATAGGCCCCCACCGGACAACAGATAATCGCCAGGGTATAGTTTTGAGACGGCCGCAAACCAATCGACTCATCGGTAGCAAAGTAGATAGGGCGAATATAGAGGGCGCTTCCGGGCCGGGTGGGAATCCAATCAGCATCGAGACGAACTAACGCTTTGAGGCCATCGAGGAAAATCTCGGCCGGAATTGGGGGCATACAGAGTCGCGCCGCCGAGCGATTGATACGCTCAAAGTTGGCGTCAGGGCGAAACAAAAGCGCTTCTCCAGCGGGGCCTTTATAGGCTTTCATGCCCTCAAACACCGCCTGGCCGTAATGTAACGCCGAAATCGACGGGGACATCTCCAATTTGCCATAGGGGACGATTGTGGCAGGGTTCCAAGTCCCCTCGTCATAGGTGGCTAGAAGCATATGATCGCTAAATAAACGACCAAAGGGGACGTTGTTGATGTCGAGTCCCCGAAGTCGGGATTCTGATACGGGTGTAATCTCGATGGAATAGGTTTGCGCTGCCATAGTCTCTACTAAAACCTGCTGTTCGGTCCCGCCAACCGCATTTGGGAGGACAAGTGATGTCTCTCTACGGTATCAAATCCCGGTCGCAAAGTTGATCGTCTTTCTCGGGTTGCCTCTAGGGAACCTTGGCCACCGATGGCGATCGCGCCGTTACGATCGCCCGCATGGGAATCTCGATGATAAACTCAGTCCCCTCCCCTAATTTAGAAACACAGTCGAGTTTGCCTCGATGGAGTTCGGCGATAATCTGATAACTAACAGACATCCCTAATCCTGTTCCCTGGCCGACCGGTTTCGTGGTAAAAAAGGGGTCAAAGATGCGGGAACGGTGCGCTTCAGGAATACCAATGCCATTATCGCGAATGCGAATTTGCAGCCAGTCTCCTGAGAGGGGACGGGTGCAAATTTCGAGACAACTGGGGTTATCTTTGATCTCATTGCGGCTGTGGTGGCGAGCGCGCTCATCGAGAGCATCAATGGCATTATTGAGGATATTCAGAAACACTTGATTGAGTTGGCCCGCGTAACAGTCGATTTTGGGGATTTTGCCATAGTTCCGTTGCACTTCAATGGCTCGGCGAGCGCCCGCCCCCTTGAGGCGATGCTGTAAAATCAACAGAGAGCTATCCATCCCCTCGTGGATATCGACAGTTTTATAATCTGCCTCATCCATACGGGCAAAGGTTTTCAGCGAGGTGACAATCTGCCGAATGCGATCGCTCCCCGTCTTCATCGACTCTAAGAGTTTAACAATATCCTCTTGCACAAATTCGAGATCAATCGCCTCGGCTTCCGCTTTAATCGTCGCCGTTGCTGGATAAGTCTCTTGATAGAGACGCAACAGATGCAACACATCCATCACATAGGCTGACGCATGGCTGATATTTCCCGAAATAAAGTTAATTGGATTATTAATTTCATGGGCAACTCCCGCCACCAATTGCCCCAAACTCGACATTTTTTCCGTTTGCAGTAACTTTGACTGAATATCGTGCAGTTCAGCCAACGCAAGTTCCAAGTCTTGGGCTTGTTTTTGGGCCTGTTCCGCCGCCAGGCAACTTTGCTGATACAGTCGAGTTTGCTGACGGGTAATCATCGCTTGTTCAGCTTCACTTTCGAGTTGATATTGACTCACCACTGCATCTAAAGCGGGTAATAATCTCGTTGAGGCGGACTGTAAAATTGCCTGTAGATTGGGCTGTTCTGGCGTAATATCTCGGTCATCTGTCTGCAACAATTGCCGCAGTTGATCGAGATAGTCACGAACCTGCTCATCAATATCCCAAGGCGGCTCAAAATACATTTGACGGACGGTTTTCGACGGATTTCCCGGAAGGTGTAAACTGGCATTTCCTTGCAACAAACCGCGATGAGATACATCCATTAACTCATGCAACTGTGCAAGTTCTTGGCGAAGTTTCGCTCGTTCTTGGTCATTTTGACTACAGCCCCATCGTAATGAGAGCATAGCAATCCGTTGTGATAACATCCGCTGACGGCCACTGATGTTCACAATCGCCGCATTGACGGCTTGAGTCGTTTTCCACTGCTCCATACGATGTTTTATCTCGCTCCAACGTCGAGGAGCTATCCCCTCTAAACTACTCAGTTTAGGATTCCCCATTATCATGTTAATCTGAGCGTTATCATCATTCCCAGACCTAAACGATGAAATACGATGAACTCAAACAACTCATTGATTTAACGATCAGCTAACTCTCCGTGACACCCAGCCAGATTTCAGGATTTCATTTATGGCTCAAGAGATACCATCCCCAACAATACTATAGCGAACTTATGACCTAGTTTTTTGTATCAAAGACTACTGTTATTTTTGGGCGTTTACCAATAGCTAAAAATGACAAAACCCTGAGTCGATCGCCAAAGGTTCGAGGCGATCGCCCACTTGCAAAACCGCCCCTTCGCCAGCGACAATCTCTCCCACAATCGAGATCCCCTCAACCGCCTGACTCAACCGCTCGGCCGCCTCAGGTGCTAGACACAAGACTAACTCAAAATCCTCACCCCCCCAGAGAACCCAATCCCGAGCCTTGTCTGGAGCCACCAGCTGCGATAATCCAGTTGGCATCGGCAGGCGATCGCCCCACAACTGCGCCCTCACCCCACTCTCACGGGCAATCTGAAGCACCGCATCGGCCAACCCATCAGAACTATCCATCCCCGCCAGCCGCTCAACCCCCAACTCATACAGCGGCGCTAACAGGTCTAAACGGGGCAGAGGGCGCTGATGGGCGCAAATGAAGTTTTTACGAATTTCGGGGTCTAAATCGCGCCACTGGCTGCCATTGAGGAGCAATTCTAACCCGGCTCGGGCTGCCCCATGATGTCCAGTGACGGCGATCGCATCCCCGACGCAAGCCTGATGACGATAGATAGGAGTTGTCACCGAGCCAACGGCCGTAATTGCAATCATCGCCTGATGAGAACGACAGACATCGCCTCCTACCAGCGGCGTCGCAAACCGTTCTAAACAGGCCGCCATTCCCTCATAAAGGGCCTCAACCCAAGCCACCTCAGTCTCCCGAGGAAGTGCCAAACTCACCGTAATCGCCAAGGGTGTCGCTCCCATCGCCGCCAAATCCGAGAGATTCGCCGCCACGGCTCGCCAACCCGCATCCTCGGGAGTGGTGGTTTGGGGACTAAAATGAACACCATCAACGAGGGTATCTGAGGTGACAACGAGGGACTGTTGCGGGGGAAACGACAACACCGCTGCATCATCGCCGATAATATCGGGGGGACAAAACCGCTGCAATCGTTGCAACAGCCCCTGTTCCCCCAATTGCCAAATCTGCATAATCCCAGACTACACCAGTTGGGCTTCAGCGGTGTGATGCTCGATCGCCGCCAAGGGATGAGGATAATGATGCACCGCTTCGATACAGTTGTCTTGGCCGAGAATCACCACCTTCGGCTGATGATCTTGCAGTTCCTCAGCCGAAAACTGGGCGTAGGCCATAATAATCAGGCGATCGCCCTTCATTCCCAAACGCGCCGCCGCACCGTTGAGTTCAATCAAGCCTGACTGGGGAGGTGCTGAGATGACATAACTCATCAAGCGCTGGCCATTGTTGACATTAACAATTTGCACCTGTTCATAGGGAACAATCCCGACTTCATCGAGGAGGCGGCGATCAATACTAATGCTCCCCATATAGTCAAGATTTGACCCCGTGAGAGTGCAGTTATGGAGTTTGGCGTACAGGAGCGATCGCTGCATAATAGTGACTCGGTGACTCCGGCTTCAGGCATGAACAAGCATCGAATGGCCTGAACCCAGCCCCATCCTAGGGAACTTGAGTCCCGGCCCTGACTTCATTTTACTGGTAAGCCTTCACACATTCATCGATCAGAGGCTTGACGGCATCCAAATCCTTCCAACCAAGAATTTCCGTTTCTTTCTTCTCTAAATTCTTATAGGTCCTGAAGAACTCAGCAATCTCATCGAGACGGTGTTTCTCCACATTCTCCAGCGAGGTATATTCAGCATAGCGAGGATCTTCAGCCGGAACACAGAGCAGTTTCTCATCGCGATCGCCCCCGTCAATCATTTCTAACATTCCCAAGGGACGAGCCGTAATCACACAGCCGGGGAACGTCGGTTCATCCATCATCACCATCCCATCGAGAGGATCACCATCATCAGCGAGGGTGTTGGGAATGAACCCATAATCAAAGGGATAATGCACCGAGGAAAACAAGACGCGATCGAGCGCGAAACAGCCTAAATCCTTATCGAACTCATACTTGTTGCGACTTCCACCGGCAATTTCAATCAAGACATTTACCAATCCGGGTTTGGGTTGAGCAGGAATACGCGATAAATCCACAGGTAAGCTCCTAAACTGACTGAGTTGACAACATCTAGCCACGATGGAAACCTCCACCATGGCTCATTCGACGGAACCGAGACTCGGCCCTCAAACCCAATCATTCTAACCCCAAACGGTCTCACCGCTTAGCCGCCAACCGTAGGTTCACCAGTTCGCCAAGGCGATCGCCCCCCTGCGACAGCTCCGACGCCGGAAGATTCACCGTTCTGGCTGAGTAGACAAAAATCACAAACAGGGGCAACGTCAACGTCAACACCGCAATTAACGTTCCCACCCATTGGGCTAGTCCCGTTCCCGGAGGTTGTTCTAAACGAGCCGCTTGGCTATCGGATTCCATAAACACTTGTTATTAACACAGACTTACAAAGAGCAGATACCAAAACCAGTATCTGAAAACATCCTAGTCAACCTTACGCTTGTCGACTGTTACTGAGCCAACAAAACCGGGCTAAAATCCAGAACAGTCCGCGAAAATCAAACCCGAACCTTAACTCAACGTTAAGAGTCGCTAACATTTCGCTGGCTTCATCATGGACTTTTCCAGCGACAGGGCAACACTTCCCCAAATCCCCAACCCCCAGTTCAGCCCTAAATCCAGGCCTCATCCAGGCCTCTGAATCTAGGAATCAGAATCGAGAAAATCAGGAATTACCCATTTCGGCGGTTCGCTGAGTTTACGTCTGCGAGCCGCTTCAGCGATATCCTGAATCTGATCTAAGGACGTGTTATCAATAAATTTCTTCGCCGACGCCGCATATTCACGATTCGGGCAGTCATCTCCCAAAACACAGCCATTGACACAGGCTGTCGCGCAATCAATTGAGGTCTCCATTGTTCCGATAGTTTAACGAATGACAAACAGATTTACTTTACTATTGTTTTTTAGCCTATATCTTTCAGCATAGCATCCTTATCCAGGCCCAGGGGATGATCAGCTTGTGATTTATGTCACTGACAAGTCCATCAATAAAGGGCTAAGTCTCAACTTAAATCCACGGTAAACTCAAATTTAACCCAAATTTAAACTGATAATTTAGCCCTTTTTTGCCTTTTTGGCAATGACTCAATCAACGGGTTTCTCTTCTTAGAAAATCCTAAATAAAAAGAGTTTGAAACAGGTCAGAGACGAGTCAAGAACACCCATCCTCTCACAGCACTAGGCAGCTAAAAGCTGAGTGAGAATTGAGTTGATTAACCCGAGGGCGATCGAACCCAGCAAGGCACTCCAAACACCCCAACGTAGGCGAAAACCACTCACCAGCCAAGCCGCCAGCCCGAAAATGATTGCATTAATCACAACCATAAACAGCCCTAAGGTGAGGACGACCACAGGGAATCCCAAAACCACAAAAACCGGTTTCAGGAAAGCATTGAGAACCCCAAAAACCGCCGCCGAAACCAACGCCGTCGTCAGGGTATCGACTTCAACCCCCAGGGGCAGTTTAGAGATGATGAAAAAGCTCACAGACATAATGAGCCAGGTAATAATTAAATCCATAGGACAAGCCTCTTGATGACATCACCCTCCATTAAAGCCAACTTCAGCCCGTTCAGCATCCTTCCAAAGACAGTATTTTCCCCACCTGGGAGCGGGCAACCACCAGAGTCCGCCCCGACATCGGTTATCCCTCTTGCCTCTTGCCTCTTGCCTCTTGCCTCTTGCCTCTTGCCTCTTGCCTCT